>NZ_BJXB01000006.1 GCF_007990775.1 Deinococcus cellulosilyticus NBRC 106333 = KACC 11606
AGCTCGGGCAATCGCCACCCGTTGCTGCTGGCCCCCGGAGAGTTGTGCAGGGTACTTCAACGCTTGCTCTCTGATCCCCACCCGGTCCAGCAACTCATACGCTTTGCTCTCTGCCTTTGCTTTGTCCCACTTGCGTACCCTCATCGGGGCCAGCGTGATGTTCTGCAAGACGGTGAGGTGCGGGAACAGGTTGAACTGCTGGAACACCATTCCCACTTCCCTTCTGATCTGGTCGATGTTCTTCACGTCGTTGTTCAGTTCAATCCCGTCCACCACGATCTTGCCGCTCTGGTGCTGCTCCAGGTGGTTGATGGTGCGGATGAACGTACTCTTGCCCGATCCACTGGGGCCGATGATGACGACAACCTCGCCCTGTTTGACCTGAATGCTGACATCTCTGAGGGCGTGGTAACTGCCGTAGTGCTTGTTGACCTTGTCGGCAATGATGATGTCTCTGGCGTTTTGCAGCCGTGCAGGATACTGGTAGCTCATGTGTTACCTCTTTGATTCATTCAATCGGGCTTCCACTGCTCTGCTGGCCCGGGCCATTGGGATGGTGAAGAACAGGTAGATCAGGGTGATGCCAATGTAGACTTCTTTGCTCAGGCCGATGTAATTGCTGTTTGCGGTGATGCTGTTCGCCACCCCGAGCAGGTCCGTGAGCCCGATGATGGCCACCAGGGAGGTGTCCTTGAACAGGCTGATGAACTGCCCCACGATGGCTGGAACCACTGCTCTGAGGGCCTGCGGAAGCACAATCAGAATCATGGTCTGGGTGCCTGTGAGGCCCATGGCACGGGCAGCTTCATCCTGGCCTTTGGGAACGGCTTGCAGGCCACCACGCAGGTATTCAGCAAGGTAAGCAGCACTGAAGATGGTGAGGGCCACCATTGCCCTGAGCACCTTGTCGATCCGCACGTCGGGCAAAAAGAGGGGCAGGAAAAGCTGTGCCATGAAGAGCACAGCGATCAGGGGCACCCCGCGCACCACTTCAATGAAGACCACACAGAACCCTGAGACGATGGGCAAACTGGATTTGCGTCCAATGGCCAGCAGGATGCCCAGAGGAAACGAGGCCACAATGGCGACCACGGCGAGCAGGAAGGTCAGGAGCAGACCTCCCCAGAGGTCGGTGGTCACTGCGCCTCCTCCGAGGTTGCCTCCGATCAGGAACAGGAAAGCCACAAAGCCAACCACCCAGGTGATGGTCCACCCCAGGGTGCTGATGGACTTGATGGCCCGGCCCACAAAGAAGGCCACGGTCAGGACGGCGAAGACGGCAGGCAGAAATTTGGCACTGGGTGCACTGAATTGCAGTGCACTGTAAGCAGCGATGATCACCAGAAAGGTCAGCCAGGTGTTGCGCAATTCTGCGGGAATCCGGGTCCGGTTGCTGTTGCCCAGATGCATTCCGGCCAGCAAGTTGAGCAGCATCACGCCAGCCCAGACGCGCCACAGGCTTTCCTGAGGGTAAGGGCCGACCATCAGCAGGCGGAAATTGGCAGGGATCACATCCCACCGGGCCTGGGTGAAGGCCCAGCTGAGGGCACCTTTCAGGAAGAAGAACAGCAGGACCAGGGTGATGATGGTCAGCAGGCTGTTCCAGACGCCATTGAACAGGTTTTCCCGCACCCATTTGAGGGGTTCGGGACGGCTGGGGGCAGGGAGGGGAAGTTCAGTTGCCTGTTTCATGCCTCACCTCGCTCCCCGGATGTTGAAGCTTCGGTTGTACAGGTTGATCAACATCGAAATGATCAGGCTGATGGTCAGGTACACCACCAGAATGATGGTCATGGCCTGCAGGTTGTTCCCGGACTGGTTGCCTGCTGTACTGGCCACATTGAACACATCCGGGTAGGCAATGGCCACGGCCAGAGAGGAGTTTTTCATCAGGTTGAGGTACTGGTTGCCGAGGGGTGGAACCAGGATGCGCAGGGCCTGCGGAACGATGATGAGTTGCAGGGTCTGGCCATAGTTCAGCCCCAGGCTTCTGGAGGCTTCCCACTGGCCTTTGTCGATGGCCTGAATCGCTCCGCGCACGATCTCACCTGTGAATGCAGAGGTGTAGAGCACCAGAGCAACCAGCAGTGCAGTGAATTCTGCACTGAGGGTGCTGCCCCCTGTGACCCTGAAGTTCCCAAGTTCCGGATGGTCTATGCCAAAAGGCTTCAGGATCAGCCAGCCCACCACAGCCAACACGAGCGGAAGAAGCACACCGACCAGATTGTTCTTGATGGCCCTCGCCAGGAAAACACTGCCTGCAACACCTGCAAGCACCAGCAGCACATAAGTCCAGCTGTTTGCAGTGGGAATCAGGCCCGGGATGGTCATGCCTGCATTGCTGAGGTAGAACCAGCCGGGAATGTTGTAGCCCTGTTTGGCTGCCGGAAGTTGCAACACCACGGCAATGTAGAAGAAAAAGATCTGCACCAGCAAAGGGGTGTTGCGGAAGAATTCCACATAAAAGAAGGCCAGTCGGTTCACCAGCCAGTTGCTGGACAGCCTGGAGATCCCGATGACAAAGCCCAGGATGGTGGCAAGCACGATCCCGGTCAGGCCGACACGCAGGGTGTTTACAATCCCGACCCAGAAGGCTTTCAGGTAACTCTCGGAGGGATCAAATGCAGGCCCTTCAGCAATCTGGAAGCCTGCAGGTCCGGTCAGGAAGGAGAAGCTGAAACTGAGGTTCTGGCGTTCCAGGCTGCGGGTCATGTTGAGGCCCAGAATGACCAGCGCAGCAATGACCAGCACCAGAAAAATGATCTGCAGCAGGATGCTGATGTAGCGGGTGTCCCGGTAGAAGGGAATTTTTTCCATGTGACCTCCGGAAGATAAGCGCTCCGGGTGTTTTTTCAGCACAGTCAGATGCTGGGAAAAACACTAATGTTTTGGGGCGCAATGCTGCGCCCCAGTGTGGTTCGAACAGGAGGATTTAACGGAAGGGGACGCCGTACATCAGGCCGCCCTGGGTGTAGAGCTTGTTCAGGCCTCTGGGGATGTTCAGTTTGGTTTTCTTGCCGAGGTTGCGCTCGTAGATTTCACCGTAGTTGCCCACAGCCTTGATCACGTCCACAGCGAAGTCGTTGGCCAGCCCGAAACCCTTGGCCCCGTTGTTTTCGAGACCGAGGAAGCGGCGGATGTTGGGGTCAGCGCTGGTTTTGAAGGTGTCAATGTTCTTCTGGGTGATCTTGAACTCTTCGGCGTTGAGGGTGGCGTAGACCACCCAGGTGATGATGTCTCTCCACTGGCTGTCACCCTGGGCCACGAAGGGGGTGAGGGGCTCTTTGGAGATGGTTTCAGGGAGGATGCGGTAATCGCTGGGGTCCTTGGCTGCAGCGCGTCTGGAGGCCAGACCGGAAGCGTCGGTGGTCACAGCGTCACAGCGGCCCTGATCGAAGGCAGCCATCACCTTGTCAAAGTCCTGGAAGGTGAGCAGTTTGAACTGCTTTTTCTTCAGGCGGAAGTAGTCGGTGATGTTCTGTTCGGTGGTGGTGCCCTGGTTGGTGCAGATGGTGGCTCCGTCGAGGTCGGTGATCTTCTTCACCGGGCTCTTGGACATCACCATCACGGCCTGGCCGTCGTAGAAGGTCACAGGACCGAAGTCCATGCCGACTTCACCGTCGCGGGAGGAGGTGTAGGTGGTGTTGCGGAACACCACGTCCACTTCACCGCTCTGTACGGCAGTGAATCGTACAGCGGCGGTCAGGGGGACGTACTGCACTTTGCTGGCGTCGCCGAGCACAGCAGCAGCCACAGCCTTGCAGAAGTCCACATCGAAACCGGAGTACTTGCCGTTGGAATCGAGGAAACCAAAGCCAGGCAGTTTGTCGTTGACGCCGCAAACCAGTTTGCCACGCTTTTTGACTGTATCGAGCTTGTCTGCTTGAGCGGCAGACAGCAGGCTGGTGAGGCTCAGGGTGAGTAGTGCAAGGGTTCTTTTGCGCATGGTCTTCCTCCTCAGGTGCGTACAGTACAACTTGGTTGTTATTCTACAGGTATAGACGTCTGTTTTGGCAACCTTGGGCAACAGGGGAGCAGCCTGTACCCGGTGAAAAAGGGACATTCCCATTTCGCGGCAACCAAACAAGGGGGCATAGAAAAGAGACCGTGAGCGATTCCGAAATTTTTCGGATATCACTTGCAGAACGGAGAAATTTCTCCTGTGATCTTTTTCTCGCGAGTCAGTATACCACCAGTGCAGGTGGTTTTAAAATTGTAACACCGTTTCGGAGCCTGATGTGAAGTCGGTTCAAAATCGTATCCAGTATCCAGAAGCAGCAGAAACGTGCTCCAGAACCCCTCCATTCAGGGGGGCTTCAGTTGACCATGACACGCTTGGGGAAACATCTTCGAGATGGTGGATCATGACGTTAGATGGTCTTCAGGCCTACAGCAGCCCAATCACCCAGACCCTGAATTTTCTGCCCCATCCCGCATGGGTGCGAGAGGACACCGGAGAAGAGCGCTTCAATCCGGTGTGGACCCAATGGTTTGGTGGGCCGCCAGAAACAGAAAACTGGACCACAGTGTTGGCTGCCCAGGATCAGTACCGGGTGCAGGACCTTCAGGAACGGGCGCTGAGGACGGGACAGGGTTTCCAGTCCCGGGTGAAAATCAAGACCCTCACAGGCGGTAGAACCGTTCAGGTTTCTTTTGCTCCACTGCAGGGAATGTCTGGATGCTGGCTGGGGCTTCTGGTGGAACTTGCAGAAATCTCGCCTGCCAGTGAAGAATTGCAGCAGTTTGAAGCCACCCTGCATGCCCTGAGGGTCAGTCTGGCGAACTCCCTGCGCCGTGAAGATGTGGTGAAAGCCATTTTGCGTCAGATGCAGCTTGCTTTCCAGGCAGATGGGTGCATCCTCTGGCTGAAAGAAAACGAGACCACCTTCCAGAACTGCGATCCGGCTTCAGAAGAAGTGCTGCCTGAATGGCGCAAACAGATGGCTGCCACAGGCAACCTGATGCTGCTGACAGGGGATGCTCAGCGTGAATTCACGATGGGTGAACCATCTGCACTGGAACACCTTCAGGACGTGACCCTGACCGTGCCCCTCATGATCGATGACCAGTTGATGGGGGTTCTGGACCTGCAATTTCAGGCAGGGCCTCACCTGATGCCAGAACAGCATGAGGCCCTCATCATGCACGCGGAATATCTGGCCATTGTTTTGCGGCGTGTGCAACTTTTTGAGGCTGAGAAGCATGCCCGCCAGTCTTCAGAACAGGCCCTGAAACAGAGCCAGATCCTCCAGAGGGTCACGTCAGACCTGTTCCGGGCTGAAACAGCGGATGACATGGCGAAGGTGGTGCTGGAGCACACCTTTAAACCGATGGGAATTCAGGATGCGGCGCTCTTTCTGACCGATCCAGCAGAACAGGAGATCTCACTGGTGTCCTGGCAGGGGATGGGGGCTGCTGTCGCCCTGATGGGTAAAACCTGCCCCCTCACAGCCCATGTTCCAGCGGCACACGTCGCCTACAACCGCACCCCCCTTTACCTCAGCACCCCGGAAGATGCCCAGCACATCTTCCCAAACACCATGAAGCTTCCCGCCCACACCCAGATGGCGGCCAAAGCCTATCTGCCACTGGTCATCAATGAAAGAACACTCGGGGTGCTCTTTGTGGGATTCACAGACCGGGTGTTCTTTGAAGAAGAGCACAGGCTCCTTCTGGAAAACCTTGCTGGGCAGGTGGCACAGGCCGTTGAACGCTCCCATTACCGCACCAAGGAAAAACAATTGATCAAAGAACGGGAAGAAACCATTGCCCGTTTGAATGCCATTCTGGACAATGCCCCCATTGGCATCGGCGTGTTTGATCAGGAGAAAAGATTTGAAACGGTAAACCCCAGACTCGCTGAATACCACCAGATTCCTGTGGAGGACCATCTGGGCCAGACCCTTGGGGACCTTTACCCAGGCACTTCCGGACACCTGATGGCCGCGCAGGAACATGTGTTGAGGTCCGGGATGCCGGTTCTGAACATCGAAGCCACCACCGCCAACGTCACCGGGCAGGTGCAGAGCCACCTGATCAGTTACTTCCCGGTCAAAACCCGCGATGGCCGGGTGCTCGGGGTGGGAACCACCCAGCAGAACATCACTGAACGCAAACAGGTGGAAGAGGCGTTGCGTTCCAGCGAGCACTTCCTGAAGCACATCAACGACACGGTGCCTGCCCTTGTGTATGTGTTCAGCCTGGAGGAGAACCGCATCACCCACATCAACCCGGGCTTCACCCAGGTCACTGGACTGACCATGCGGGACCTGCAGCAGAAAAATGCCGCTCAACTTGCCGAAATGATCCACCCAGAAGACCGCACGCCGATGATGGTCCAGGCCGAGAAGGTGCTGCGCCTCAAGGATGGCGAGGTGCTCAGCATGGAGTACCGAAACGTCCATCAGGATGGACGCTGGCGCTGGCTGCACTCCACCCAGACGGTGTTTTCAAGACATGCCGATGGTTCTCCTGCCATGCTGCTGGGGGCTGCCCTGGACATCACCGAACGCAAGGAAGCTGAAATGGCCCTCAGAGAAAGCGAAAAGCGCTTTCAGCTGGTGGCAAACCAGGCCCCGGTGATGATCTGGATGGGGAACGACGAGTATGGAGCGACCTTCTTCAACACAAGCTGGCTGTCCTTCCGGGGGCGCACACTGGAGCAGGAACTGGGTGTGGGCTGGCTTGAAGGCCTCCACCCCGAGGACGCAGAGCGTTGTGAGACGGTGTTCCGGGAGGCCCATGAGCAAGGGACAGAATTTCAGATGGAATACCGCCTGAAACGCTTTGATGGGACATGGCGCTGGGTGGTGGACCGGGGCATTCCCAGATTCACGGAGACTGGAGAGTTCAGGGGATTCATTGGGGCCTGCATCGACATTCATGACCGCAAGATGGCCGAGACCGTCCTGCAGGAGAGCGAAAAACGTTTGCGAGAACTGATGGAGGCCCAGAAGCGTTTTGTGGCCGATGCCGCGCATGAACTCCGCACACCACTGACCGCCATCCAGGGCAACCTTGACATTCTGATCCGTTACCAGCACATTCCAGAAGTTGAGAAGAAAGAAATCATTGGCGATGTGCAACGGGAAGCCACCCGACTGGGCCGGCTGGTGCATGACATGCTGCAACTCGCCAGAGGCGACTCTGGAGCCACCATGCGAGAAGATGAAATTGATCTGGGCCGCATGGTGCTGGAAACCTGGAGGGAAACAGAACGGGTTTACAGCTCACACTGCTTTGTGCTGCACGAGGTCCAGCCTGTTCGCCTGCTGGGAGACCATGACCGCCTTAAACAGGTGGTGCTGATCCTGCTGGAGAATGCCCTCAAGTACACCCCTGCTGGAGGAGAGGTTCACCTGAATCTGGAAAACCAGCAAAGTCATGCCCTGCTCACTGTGCAGGACACTGGAATGGGCATCTCTGCAGAGGACCTGCCCAGGGTCTTTGAGCGCTTTTACCGGGCAGACAAATCCAGACACCGGGCAGAAGACCCCGGAGGCACCGGACTTGGGCTGCCCATTGCCAGATGGGTGGTGGAAGCCCACCAGGGCCGCATCTGGCTGGAAAGCGAACTGGACCGGGGCACCACCGTGCATGTTCAGTTGCCCATCAAACTTGAAGAATCCAGCTGAGCCCTCAGGGGGCAGACAGATGACTCTGGGTCCAACGGGCAATGGCCTCAAACGTCCGGGGATCGGTCAGGATGCCATCATGGCCTGCTCCCTCGATGATGCTGACCTGACCATTGCTGTATTTCTGGACCACAGGGGGATACTCAGCGGCAACAAAAGCCTCATCTTTGCTGCCCACCACCACCAGCAGAGGAGCCCGAACGCTCTGCAGGGCTTTTGCAGTGTCTTCTGGAGACATGCTGACCATCGCGTTGAAACTGTAGGACCGCAGTGGAAACCCTTCAGGCAGGTTGAAATGCAGGGTTTTCAGATGGTTGAAAGGGGTGATGTGTAAAACATTGAGGAACTTCAGCCCGATTGTTCTGGCCACATGAACTTTGATGAAAGCTGAACTTCCATTGGGGGAGGTCCGGGGTGTGGTGGGTGACCTGTCCCCCATGTGAGGCGCAAGCAGAACAAAACCATCAACAGGCGGGAGATTCGACCTGACTGCATACCTCAGCGCAATTCCCCCTCCCATGGAATGGCCTGCCAGAAGGATGTGCCGGTCAGGCTGGTTTTTGCGAAGTTGCCAGATCACTTCGGCCACATCTTCTTCGTACTGGCCAGGGTGGTCCAGATCACCTGGATGACCTGAAGATTTTCCGTGCCCACGCAGGTCCACGGCAATCACGGTGCTGCCTGTGGCTTTTTGCATGAGTCCAGCGGTCCGGTTCATTTCCAGGCTGCTGCTCAGCACCCCATGTAGGAGCACCACGGTGGTGTTTGATGTTCCAGGAAAGACCCTGCCAGAGATGTGGTCACCATCTTTCAGAGTGAAAATTCTCTCCTGATGGGGATTCACCTGCATGTAGCGTTTTTGCAGTGCAGCCACATCCTGAACGGACAGGGCAGGTTGAGGGGGGAAAACAGGGTCACCCATGAACACCATCACGATGGCAATGGTCAGGAGCAGCACAAAGAGGGAGACCCCTGTGACCAGTGTGGCAAACAGAGCAGGCATGTCGACTCCTTTACATGGGCAGATCAAAGGTCAGATGAAGTCTTTTTTGCGGTTTTGAATGATCAGGGTCAGCACCATCAGACCTGCTGCCAGGAGCAGTTCCGTGCCCAGCAAGGTCAGGGCGGTCTGGTCCCAGATGATTTCGCTGCCGGACAGGGTGCCAGCCATGGAAGACCGGTTGGCCACCAGATACAGGAAAGCCTGAAACGCCAGATTGCCCACCACGATGGTGACAATGGTCCAGTTCTGGGACTCGGTGGTGAGGGCCACGGTCAGCAGCAGGCAGTAATTGACGAAAAGTTCCAGCAGGATCACCACGGCAAATGGAACCAGACCGTCTGGCAGTTCTGGTCGGGAGGCAATGGCCGCCAGGGTGCCCAGCAGGAGGGTCAGGAAGGGCACCAGAAAGATCAGAAGGTTTGCAAGGATTTTGGCGACGCTGTACTCGCGGGATGAGATCGGCAGACCCATCACAAAGGTGAGGGTGTGCTCAGACCTTTCCTGGATGACGGTGGCCATCACCAGATGGATGCCCAGAGAGATCAGCAGGGTGATCAGCAGGATGCCACCTGCAGAGAAAGTGAGCTGGTTTCCGCTGGACAGCAGAACCAGAGAGAAAGCCCCTCCCAGCAGGTAGATCAGGATGGTCCAGCGGTGAAAGGACCAGTCTTTCAGAATGAGTCGGGTCACCATGGGGCTGTTCATGACATCTGCCTCGCTCTTCGGTGCTGCACACTTTCCACAAAAATCTCCTCCAGGGTGAGGGGCTCAATGGCCCGGACCACGGCTCCAGCGGAATGCAGCAGGGAGGTGCAACTGGAATCGAAACGGCTGGTGGTGACCACTGCCGTCTGGCCGCTTCCCCGGACATCCACCGTGCCTTGCAGGGTGGGAAGCTCCACCCCTGGTGGGACGTCGATGCGCAGGCGTCTCCAGCGTTCCAGAAAGCTCTCCCGATCATCGGTGTCGATGATCCTGCCCTGGTCCATGAAGGTGATCTGGTCGGAAATCTGTTCCACATCCCGGGTGTTGTGGGAGGAAAACAGCACGGTGTGGTCCTCCTGGGCCAGCACTTCCATCAGGGCACCGAGCACCTCATGGCGGGCAACAGGGTCGAGTCCGGTGGTGGGTTCATCCAGAATCAGCAGCCTTGGCCTGCGGGCCAGCACCAGCAGGAGGGCGGCCTTGACCCTTTGCCCGTGGGAGAATCTGCGCAGGTGCTGTCGGGGTTTCAGCTCGAACCTTTGCATCAGGTCCTCTGCGTACTTCTGGTCCCAGCCTGGATAGATGGACCGCACGAATCTCATGTGCCATTCCAGGGTCGCCTGCCCGTAAAGCCGCATGTCCTCAGAGACAAAGCCCACCTGTGCCTTGATGGGAATTTGCTGTTCTGGCATGGGTTTGTCCAGCACCCGCACCTGGCCTGCATCCTGGTGGATCAGGCCCATCAGGATGCGAATGGTGGTGGATTTGCCTGCCCCGTTCGCGCCAATCAGGCCCATGATGCTTCCGGTGGGAAGCTCCAGGTTGATGCCATCCAGCAGAAAGTGGCGGTATTTTTTCACCACACCACACAGTTCCAGGGCCAGGGTGCTCATGCTTGCTCTTTTTTCAGCAGCCTGAGGTGCTGTCTGAGCTGGTGCATCAGGTCCTGTTCGGTGTGTCCGAGCACTTCAGCCAGTTTTGCTGCCTGCTGGAGGTGCTGGTGCAGTTCCTCTTCGATGCGGGCGGTTTCGGGGGTGTTTCTGGCCGAGACGAAAGAGCCCCGTCCTTGCTGGGTGACAATGACCCCTTCTGCTTCCAGATCTCCATAGGCCCTTTTGACTGTGATGACACTGACTTGCAGGTCAATGGCGAGCTGCCGGATGGAGGGCATCTCCATGCCTGGAGCCCAGTCTCCCAGCATGATTTTGTGCCGGATCTGTTCCATGATCTGCTGGTACATCGGTCGGGGGTCCGTCTGGGAAATCACCAGCTCGGTGTGTCTATTCATATGCACAGTATACACAATTGGTAGAGTGTGCATACCACTTGACCATCTCATGAAGGTGACACTCGATTCAGAAGTGACCGTGAGCACGTCACAGTGCAGCGAAATCCGTATGATCAGAAAGGGAGGAACACCTTGAAACCCTTTCACCGAACCCTTGCCCTGATGGGTGCACTGCTGCTGCCTGCAGCCAGTGCGCAGACCCATGTGGAACTGATTCTGGACGCCTCGGGCAGCATGTACACCAAACTGCCTGAAGGGGGACAGACCCGAATCCAGGTTGCCAGAGATGTGCTGAGCAGCTTCATTGGCAGCCTGCCTGAAGACCCTGAACTGAATGTCGGCCTGCGCATCTATGGGGCCAAGACCACCGCCGGTACCCCCGGTTCCTGTGAAGACAGCGAACTGGTGCTCCCCATGAAAGGGGTTGACCGTGCAGCACTGCAGGACACGGTCAAACGAACCAACCCCAAAGGGGCCACCCCCATTGCCTACTCCCTGTTGAAAGCAGCAGAAGACTTCCCCAACACACCCGGCAAGAAACTGATCGTGCTGGTCACCGACGGTCAGGAATCCTGCAGGGGAGACCTCAAAGCCACCATGGAGGCCTTCAAAAAACGCGGCATTGATGTGGACCTGCGCATCATTGGCATCGACCTCGATGAGCGGGCCGTGCAGAGCTTCCAGGGCGTGGGCACCATCGAAAACACCCGCACTGCAGGTGCACTGGCAAGCGCACTGGGAAGGGCCGTCGAGAATGTGGCCCGTGCAGAAGTCCGGACCATCCCGGTGACCGTTCAGTTGACCCGTGACGGTCAACCCGACCCGGGAGGCAGTCGTGTGTACTTGACTGACACTGTGGAACGCAGCAGGCAGTATGACCTCTCTCCGACGGGACGGGCAGGAGAGTTCATGGCCAGTGTCCCCGCAGGCAGCTATGAGGCCACTGTGGAGAGCCCCGGTCAGGAGAGGCGCACCTACTCTGGCATCAATGTCAATGTGGGTGCTCCAAACCGGTTCAGCTTTGAAACCCAGAAACTGGACAACAGGGTCACCCTGACCTACGCCACAAAGTCACCCCTGGCAGGCAGCAAACTGGAAGTCAATTACGCTGGAGCTCCCGCTACCGGTGAAGGCTGGATTGCCCTGACCACCCCGGACGCCCCTGAGGGCAACTACCTGAACTGGGCTCCGGTGAAAGGCGCACAGGGCGCAGTCGGTCTGACCGTCCCGGAGGAGATTCAGACTTACGTTTTCCGCTACCACTTCAAGAACCCCGATGGCAGCATGCAGACCCTCGGCAAGAGTGAACCCTTCACACCACAGAAGACCACCGCCACCGTTCAGGTGCCCCAGGAGGTGCTGAGCGGTCAGGAATTCGAGGTGAAATGGACCGGGCCCTCCAACGAGGGGGATTATGTGACTGTGGTTCGCAAAGATGCCCCCGAGGGCTCTTACACCCAGTACTTCTATGCCACCGCCAAAAATGAGAACAACAAACTTCCTGCTCCAGTGGAAGCCGGACAGTTCGAGGTGCGTTACGTGACCGGACAGGGCAACACCCTGGCCTCCACCATCCTGAATGTCAAACTTGATGCATACAGTGTTTCTGGACCCACAGAAGCCATTGCTGGATCGCTGATCAAGGTGGATTGGAAAGGTGGTGGGGCCACCGGAGACTACGTGACCATCGTCAAAGCAGGGGCTGCCGACAACGCCTACACCGACTATGAGTACGCCAAAAGCAACTCTGGGACCGCAGAACTGAAAACCCCTAGCCAGCCCGGAGAGTACGAAATCCGCTACAACACCGAGCGGGGAAAAGTCTACGCCAGAGCCAAAATCACCCTCAAAGCAGGGACTTACGGTCTGGAGTTCCCTGCAGAAGCCATTGCAGGCAGTGACCTCACCATCCAGTGGACCGGACCGGGCAACCCTGGCGATTACATCACCATCGTGCCCAAATCCGCAAAAGACGGCACCTACATGAGGTACGAGTACGCCCGTGCAGGGGACCCGGATGTGAAGATCAGCACACCCTCCACTCCCGGTGATGCCGAAGTGCGTTACATGAACGAGAGCGGCAATGTGGTGCTTTTCCGCAAGGACCTGAAACTGATCGGTGCAAAATACGATCTGGACTTTGCACGCACTGCACTGGCAGGCAGCCGCATCCCCATCAAGTGGACGGGTCCCCAGAACCCTGGCGATTTCATCACCATCGTTCCAAAAGGCACCCAGGACGGACAGTATGGAGCCTGGGAGTACACCACCAACAACCCTGTGAACATTCAGACCCCCAGAGCTCCCGGTGAGTACGAAATTCGATACATGAACGACCAGCAGGGGAACATTGTGATGCACCGGGAACCCCTCACCCTCACGGCACCAAAAGCCACCCTCAAAGCCCCTGCCAGTGTGAATGCAGGACAGGAATTCACCCTGGAATGGACCGGGCCTGCAGGAGATGGGGACCAGATGGTGATCGTCAAGAAAGGCTCACCTTCAAGTGCAACCGACAACGCCATCTGGCCTGGAGAAGAGGCGAAGATCACCGTGAATGCACCAGACGAAGCTGGAAACTACGAGATCCGTTACCTGACGGGTGAAGGACAGGTGCTCATCAGCATTCCTCTCACCGTCAAATGAGAGGCTGAAATTCCATCAAGCTCCCCGCAAGGGGAGTTTTTCAATTCTGGCAGGAGCCGTTCTGTCGGTACAGGTCGTTTTTCTGGCTGCTCTTGATCCGGTACATGGTGTGATCGGCATGGATCAGCAGGGTATGCTGGTCCTGGGCGTCATCTGGAAAGATGCTGATGCCAATGCTGGCCGTCACATGGACCGTGTGGCCCAGCAACTCAAAAGGCTGACGGACCAGACCCAGCAAATCCTCGGCCACCCGCTCCACATCTTCACGCCTGTGAATGTCGTTCAGGAGCACTGCGAACTCGTCTCCACTCATGCGGGCGAGGGTGTCGCTCTGCCGGATGCGGGTGGACCATCGTTCTCCAGCGGCTTTCAGGAGCAGGTCACCGATGTGGTGTCCGCAAGAGTCGTTCACGTTTTTGAAGCCGTCCAGATCCATGAACAGCACAGCCAGTTTGCTTTCCTTCCTGCGGGCGTAAGCCAGGGCCTGATGCAGGCGGTCATGGAACAGCACCCGGTTGGGAAGCCCGGTCAGGGCGTCATGAAAGGCCATGTGCTCAATGCGGTCCATCAGTTCCCGTTGCTCCAGCGAAACCGACACCTGGTTGGCAATTGCCCGCATCAATTCCAGATCTTCTTGCGTGAAATCCGGGTCATCCAGATGGTTCAGGGCAGTGAGGGTCCCCACCGCCAGGTTGCGGTCCCGGTAATGCAATGGCACCACGATGATGGAACCCACCTTCTGTTCCATGCGCCCTGCCTGCACTTCTGGACTTTCCCTGGGATCTGGAAGGTTCTTCGGAGAAAACGCAGGTGTTTGCTCCCGGATCACCCATCCGGTCAGACCATTCATCAATTCGCCGTAAGAGACCATCCTGAGGGTGTCAGACCCTGAAGAGCATATGGCTCCGGCCACCACCACCTGCTCCAGATGGTTCAGCTTGAAGATGCTGCACCAGCGGGCAGAAATCGCTTCAATCACAATGTGGCAGATGCGGTTGAGCAGTTCCTGTAAGGTCGTTGCCTCCTGCACGGCCTCACTGACCTGATAAAGGGCCTGGACCCTTTTGAGGTCAGCCTTGCTGCGTTCGAGCAGCACGCTCGCCTCGGTGTACAGGGAACGGTAACGTTCTTCGCTGGCCTGCAGGCTCTGGTGGGCCACTTTGAGGTGGGTGATGTCGGTGGCGATGCCCAGCACCTGATTCTGGTGAAAAGGGGTGTGCAGAAACTGTTTGACGGTCTGCAGGTACCGCCTGTTGCCCTGAGGATCGGTGATGGTTTCTTCTTCGATCACCACCCTCTGTCTGTTCTCAATCACCAGGCGGTCTGCTTCCCGGTACTTTTCGACCTGCTGCAGGTCCATCTGAAAATCGAGATCGGTCTTGCCCAGCATCTGTTCTGGTGTGGTGCCGTAAGTCTCAGCCAGGGCACGATTGGCCAGCGTGAATCGCCCCTCCTGGTCCTTGGCGAAGATCAGGCTGGAGCTCAGGTCTGCAATGTGTTGCAGCACAGCGGCCTGTCCGGTTTCCAGCTCTGTCAGATTCCAGTCAGAAATGGGCTGCAGCTGGAACAGAACGGCATCTTTTAAAGGGACCATCAGGCAGACCTGCTGATCCAATACCAGACGAGAAGGTTCCCGAAACTGCACGTCCAGATGGAACAGGGTGGTTTTCTGGTGCTGCAACACCTCAGGCATCAGATGGGAAAAGCCCGGAGAGGCCTCATCCTCCATGGCCCCTTTCACCCTGAGTGGGCACAGGTCCTGTTCGAACTGCCGGGTGCACTGCTCCTGCGGCACCCTGAGGAGGCCAGCAAAGCGGGCATTCACCCACACATACCTGGCTGAAGCATCCAGGATGAACACCCATCCCGGGAGGGCAGACCACCACTCTGTCGCTGCATCTGCGTCCATGGTGATTTCATTGTGCACCCTGAGGCCTCACAGAAGTCCACATCTGGCAGATGTCGGAACGATTCTGGAACGAATGTGGAACGCTGCTGGATCACGCTGCATTTACCATGCAACCACGAGGTGAATATGCAGAGAAAACGCATGGTGTTTCTGGTGCGCCTGTGGGTCGAAGACCGGCCTCTGGGTGTGCGGATTTACGGCAACCTGTCGGAGGTCACCACCGAAACCCACCTCAAGATTCACAACTTCACCGAGCTCAAAGCCCAGCTCAGGCGTCTGATCCTGCGGGTGAAGCATGGCTAGCTCGCTTGCCATCGCTGCCGTGGCAGATGCCATCAAGCGGCTTTTTGACCAGCAATTCAAGCAGGACCACCCGAACCATCCGGTGGTGACCTCCCTGACGGTGCAACTCACCCGAGGGCAGGACATCGCCGGGAGCACCGCCATCAGCCCGGGAACCCTGCTGGTGTTCATTCCGAGGGTGGTCCCGAACCTTTCCACCCGAAACCGCCTCCCGGAAGACCGTCCCAGTGGCAAAAGGTATTACCCGAGCCTGCCTGTGGACATCCACTTTGTGCTGCTTCCGGTGCTGAAAAGCGCTGCAGTCCACTACGAATTTCTGGGCTGGATCTACCGGACCCTGGACGACCACCCCGTGCTGCCTGCGGGTTTCCTGAATGCCGGGGCGCTCGGAACGGTTTTTGCTCCAGATGAGTTTGTGGAGATTCATCTGGAAGCTCCTTCCATGTCGGATTACGTGGCTGCCTTCGAGGTGAACAAGACCCGGCTGGACGCAGGGGTGTCCTGTGTGGCCCGCGCGGTCAGCCTGGAATCCACCCGGCAGATCGAAACCCACCCTGAAGTGCAGGTGCAGGACTGGAGGTTTGAAACGTGGAAGTGAACGTTCGGATTTCCGATCTGGGGATGCGTTTCTTCGACAGCATCGTCGGTGCTTTTGTGGGGGAGGGGTTGCAGGTGACGGTCCACCCTGCAGGTTTTCCCCACCTGAAAAGGAGGCTGACCAGCAACCTTTCCGGGGTCTATCACCTGCCGCCCCGCCTGACCGGCAATGAGGCTACCCATTTTTCCAGCCCAATGATGCATGTCCTGACGGTGGAAGATCCCCTTGGAAGGTACCTGCCTTATGCCCTCAACCTCAGCCTGCCCTTCAAAGGACTGTTTGATGGAGGCTCAGGGAAGGAGTATCTTCCACTGTTTCCTGCTCCAGCGTATCCCGTTGCACACGGCGTCAAGGTCCATGCCAGCCTGCGCACCCAGACCCTGGACCCCATGCCCTGGGCAGTGGTGAGGGTCACCCTGGGTGCAAATGGCAAAGCGGTCAGTGCCACAGGTCTGGCCGACCACAAGGGTGAGGTCTACCTGTCGGTTCCTCTGCCTGCCTACCTCCCCCAGGCGTCCAAAGGTCTGCTGGAGCAGGCTTACGCCGTGAAGGTTCAGGTGGGATGGGACATCACCCAGAAAGACAACCTGATTCCTGAGCTCACCGGAGCCCTGGGGGCCACGCTGGCCGATGTGACCGTCATCCCCACCACTGTTTCTTATGGACAGCCCCTGATTCTTCGCTCTGCAGGAAGCAGTTTCCTGCAGGTCTGAACCGTCTGACTTGAAACCACCCGCACCCTGCACAAGGAGGAACCATGCCCGAGTATCTGGCCCCAGGCGTATTCATTGAAGAGACATCCTTCCGTTCGAAGTCTATCGAGGGAGTGAGCACCACCACCACCGGATTCATCGGTGCCTCCCGATTCGGTCCCATTGACCTGGAACCTGAACTCATCACGTCCCTGGGAGAGTTTGAGCGCATCTACGGGACAGGGGAGCCTCTGGTCTTCAGCACCAAAACTGCACCGAAAGCCGCCATTCATGACCTGTGGCAGGGGGTGCGGGCGTTCTTTCTGGAAGGGGGGAGCAGGCTGTATGTGTCCCGGACTTTCCGGCCCCTGAATTCCACTGGAACCTACACTGCCCCCACAGCCACCGCCCAGTCTGAGGTCAACAAGGATGCACGGGTTGGAAGTTTTGCAGATCCTGGGAACTCGGCGTACACCTTCTACGAGGACGGTCATGCCCGACTGTGGCTCTCAGGTGCTGCTGCAGTGCCCCTCGCAGGGATCTACGACGAAACCCAGTATGCCAAACCCGCCGATGTGCCCAAAGAGCAGACCATCAAGGTCCAGAACACCCTGCTCCTCCGTTCCCGCTTTCCAGGGTCTTACGGGAATTTTCAGGTGCGTTTTGTGCTTCAGGGCGGAGCAAACCTGATTGCAGGCAAAAAGAAAGCCATTTTTCCCGACCCCAAAGACGGAGACAAGCCCAAAGAATACGAATTTCCCAACCTGACCGGAGTGTCTGTTGGAGACCTGATCCTGCTGGATGAAGACCGAGCCACCACCCAGAATTTCAGCAAGGTCTACATGGTGAAAAGTGTGGGGTCTGATGTGGTCCTCACCGCACTGGACGGCACCGACAGCAAAACCCATGATCTGGATGGCAGCAAGGGTTATGTTGCACGAAAGCTGACCCTCAACCTGGAAGTGCTCAGCCCAGAAGGGGCACTGGTCGGGGCATGGTCTGCTCTCTCCTTCAACCCTGCAGATGACAGTGCCATCACACGGGTGTTCAAACAGAGGCTGGACAACCCCCAGAGTGCAATCCGCTATCCGCTGGTCATTCAGCATGGACTGGAAGCCGTCAAAGCCAGTGGCCTCTTTACAGGTGTGTTTTCCACCTCGGCCCAGCACCTCAGTGAAGTCGAGAAAAACCAGGGCCTCACCCTGGCGGACAAACTGCTGAAAGGCATTCTGCAAACCCACGCCATGACCGGCGGCAACGACGGTGCCCCACCCACTCCCACGGAATTTGAAGGCAAAGAAGACCTTGCCCTCAACACCCGCACAGGCCTGAAACAGTTTGAGGCGCTCGAAGACATCTCCATTGTGGCTGCCCCTGGCATCACCCGGGGATACGCCAGCAACACCCAGAATGCCCAGTCCATCCAGAACCTGCTGATTGCCCACTGCCAGAAGATGCGCTACCGCATCGCTGTGCTGGACTCAGGAGACGGCATGGGCATCAGTGATGTCCGCACCATGCGCAGCGTGTACGACACCAGTCACGCGGCCCTGTACTACCCCTGGGTGCGGATTCTGGACCCCATCAGCAAAAAGGAGATCCTGCTGCCCCCCAGCGGATTCGTTGCTGGAATCTACGCCAGAAACGACATCGAACGTGCAGTCTTCAAAGCCCCTGCCAACGAAATCGTCTCAGGGGCCCTGGGATTCGAGTTCAACATCCACAAAGCCCAGCAGGAGGTCCTCAACCCCGAGGGCATCAATTGCCTGCGCTTCTTTGAGGGCCGTGGGAACCGGGTGTGGGGTGCCAGGACCCTCTCCAGCGACAGCGAATGGAAATACGTGAACATCCGCCGCTACTTCGCCTACCTGGAACGCTCCATCGAACGCGGCATGCAGTGGGCGGTCTTTGAACCCAACGGAAGCCAGTTGTGGGACAACGTGCGCCGCACCATCGAGGACTTCCTGCTGAACGAATGGCAGAGCGGAGCCCTGCTGGGCGAAAAACCAGAACGGGCCTACTTCGTGCGCTGCGACCGCAGCACCATGACCCAGAACGACCTGGACAATGGCCGCCTGGTGTGCCTGGTGGGCGTGGCCCCCGTGAAACCCGCAGAGTTCGTGATTTTCCGCATCGGGCAGTGGACGGCGGACCGGAAGGGTTAATAAGCCGAGGGCTGAGAGCCGAGAGCCGAGGGCGAAAAGCAGAAGGCAGAAGGCAGCGACCCAGTGCGACGCGGGCCGTCCCGCAAGCACGTAGTCAGGGTCAAGAAGAAGGCAGATGTAGGGGCGGGCCGACGGCTCGCCCACCCCAGCAACACCAGATGACATGCAGGGCCGGGCTGATGCTCGCCCACCTGAGAGGACAGAAATGCCAGACAACAAGAATGCCAGACCGTTCATGCAATTCAATTTTCGGGTGTCTTTCGGCGGTGTGGAGGCCGGGTTTCAGGAGGTCAGTGGCATCGGGACGGAAGTGACCGTGGCCGAATATCGCAATGGCAACGAGCTGGAAAACAACGTTCGCAAGCTGACTGGACTGAACAAGGCCACCGACATCACCCTGAAGCGTGGGGTGACCGGAGCAAAAGAGCTTTACAAGTGGATGGATGAGGTGCGTTCGGGAACAGGAGAGCCCCTGAAACTGGTGACCATTGAACTCCTGAGTGCCAGTCGGGAGAAGGTGATGGCCTGGAACCTCAGCAATGCGCGCATCATCAAGCTGACGTTTGGGCCACTGAATGCCAAGGGAACGGATGTGGCGATGGAGGAGATGGTCATCGCCTATGAACGGGTGACCGTGGAGTGAGGTGAGTGATGATCCGCCGCCTGCCTGCCGTCAGGGTGGAAGCCCTGCCTCCGAGGACCACAGACTTTCTGCCCAGAATGGACATTCCGCTGTTTGTGGGGTTCGCCCGCCAGGGGGGCTTTGTTCCTGTGTTGGTGCAGGACATGGTGCAGTTCACTGCGGTCTTTGGTGAACCCCAGGTGTTGTGCTGGGACCCCGAGGATGGGAAGGCTGTGCACATGTTGCTGGCTGGAACGGTCCGGGCGTTCTTCGAGAATGGCGGGCGGCAGTGTTACGTCCTGCGGGTGAATCCGCAACCCGTGACCCATGAAGAGCGGGGTGCTCAGTGGTCCTTTGACCTGGGGGTTTTCAGGGATGCCCGACTGGACGCGGCCAACGTGCGGATGCTGGGACTTCAGGTGGACAGCTGGAGGTTGAGGTCCAGTACACCCCATGTGGGTTTTCGGGGGATTCATGCCTTGCTGGAATTGCCTGATGTGGCTTTCATCAGTGCGCCAGATGCCGTACATCACGGGTGGGTGCACCGGGAAGTGTTTCAGGTGAGTGTGGTCACCCCTCCTGCCCCTGCTCCAGAAGTGCTGCCTGATCCTGTGGTGCCTCCCGGGGCTTTTGACGCCTGTGAAGTGAAGCACACTCCGGTCCTGACGGAACCCCATTTGCAGGTCCATCAGGAGCATGAGGATCTGGTCGTCACCTTCAGGGCTTCGAAATTGCTTCAGGCCGTGGGCATTGTCCAGCATGTGTTGCGGGTTCGGACGGACAGTGAGGTGCAGGAGTTCCCCTTGCAGGTGAATGGCACCCTCACCCTGACACCAGAACAGCTTGGGGTTGGATTTTTTGACCTGCAGGTGGTGGCCTCTTGTGTTGCTCCAGAGTTGACCTCCTTCAGCAACACGGTGAGGGTGCGGGTCAGCAAGGTGCGCAAGGCATTCAGGCGCAAAAATGTCCCACGCACTGAGCTGGCAGCTTTACAGCAGGCCATGCTTCTGGCCTGTGCGTACCGGGCAGACACCCTGGCAGTGCTTTCCGTGCCTGAAACGGCTTTCGGGTCTCTGGTGCGGCATGCAGCATTGCTGCGAAAAAACCTGCCTGAGGGGGTGACCAGATACGGCAGCCTTTATGCACCCCAATTGAAGTTCGGGGCATCGCTGCTCCCACCCGATGGTCCTGTGCTCGGGCGCTTGGCTTCTCAGGCCCTGAACCGGGGTAGCTGGGTTGCTGCAGCGAATCAACCTTTCAGGGAAGTGACCGAGGTGATGCAGAACTTCAGGGACCCCCAGAGGCTGGTCCTGCAGGAGGCCAGGGTCAATGTGATCTTCAGCCCTCCGGCAGGCATTCTGAACCTCAGTGCCCTGACCCTCAGCCTTCAGGAGCCCCACCAGAACGTGAGGTTGCTGCTTCACCTGCTCAGGCGCTACCTGGAACGGCTGGGCAGCACGTTTGTCTTTGAACCCAACACCCCACAGTCCAGGGCAGGCATGCAACGCCAGATCGAAGATGCACTGGAAATCCTTTTTCGCAGAGGGGCCTTCCGGGGACGCACCCCGCAGGAATCGTATCAGGTTCGTGTGCTCACGGGTCCTGAAGGCACCGTGATGTTTGAGATCCGGGTGAACCCCAGTGTCCCCATGACCCACCTGACCGTCACCCTCGTGCAGGTGGAAGACGGGCTGAGGCTTCAGGAGTGACCATGCAGATGTTTCAGACTTTCAATTTTCGGGTGGAAATCAGACTGCCAGAGAGCAGCCATCCCCTGTGTGAGGCGTCTTTCAGTGAGTGCGATGGCCTGGAGGTCACCCGCGAGGTCAAGAGCATCCGGGAGGGGGGCAACAACAGCACCCACCTGCGCCTCCCTGGAGGGGTCAGTTACGGTCAGGTGACCCTGAAAAGGGGCATGACCCGGGGCTTTGACCTCTGGAAGTGGTTTGACCAGTCGGTGTCCAGCCCGGGTCTCAGGGCCAGCATCGATGTGGTGATGCTCTCGGCGGCCCGTGAGGAGGCGGTGCGTTTCACCCTCACCCGTGCCCTGCCCGTGAAACTCAAGGCTCCGGCCCTCAATGCCCGAGACGGTGTGATTGCCATCGAGGAACTCGGGGTGCTCTTCGAGCGGATGGAGGTGCGTTATGCCTGAACTGCAGCAACTGGCCCGGGCCTACATGATCGAACTTGATGCCCAGAGCCACGAGAAACCAGACACCCGGATTGAGGTGCAGTTCAATCCTGAAACCCTCAAAGTCACCTTCGCCAACCAGGTGGCAAACCAGGACCAGGGTGGCAAGCAGAACAGTCCCCAGTTCGTGGGCAAGGGCAGCACCAAACTTGCCCTCACGCTTTACTTCGATGTGACCGGGGAACTCTCGACTTCGCTGGACAGCACCGCACAGGGCAAAGGAGAACCGAATTCTGGCACACGGGACGTGCGGCGGCTCACCCGCAAAGTGGCCCACTTCATCACTCCCCAGGAAATCAAAGAAGGCAAGGACAGAGGCAAATTTGCTCCTCCGAAAGTGCGTTTTCACTGGGGAAGCTTCCAGTTCGACGGCATCATGGAGTCGCTGGAGGAGAACCTGGACTTTTTTTCCCACGATGGCTTCCCCCTGAGGGCAAGCCTGACGGTGGGCCTCACACAACAGGAGATTCAATTTCAGATTGCCAGCAATCCTGCTGGCGCAGGGCAGGCAAAGCCTGGTGGGAAACCTGCCGGAACCACCCCGCAGACCCCGGCCAGAAAAGGGGGAAACCTGCCCCAGATGGCCGATCAGCAAGGAATGGGAGACGACTGGCAGAGCGTTGCACGGGGCAACAACATCGAAAACCCCCGGCAGCTCAAACCGGGTCAATTGATTGATTTCTCCCTCAGGAAGCAGGTGGACGGATGAGTGTGCAGATCAACGATTTTCAGGTGCACAGCGCACCAGATGCCAGCACCCGCTCTGCAGAGGGCACAGAACCCAGGCAGGACGCTGCAAAAGACCTCCTCAGAGCCCTGCGCAAAGAGCAGTCCCGCCGGGAACGCCTCAGGGTGGACGGGGGCCAGAAATGACCCTCATGGTCGCCCGACCCAGCCTGATCCTGAATGGGCAGGACAGTGTGTTGTTCAGGGAGAACCTCCTTGAACTTCGCATTGAGGATTCCCTGGAAGGCCTGTGCCGTCTGGAGGCCACCTTCAGCAACTGGGGGAACCGCCAGGGTCAACTGGGCTTTCTCTTCAGAAAGCAGGATGTATACTTCCAGACCCTGGTGCAGGTGAAACTGCAGGATACGGTGCTGTTTGAAGGCAGGGTCAGTGCACTTGAAGCAGGTTTTCCAGAAGGAGCGGGGCCAGAACTCACCTTCCTTGCAGAAGACGCCCTGAAGGACCTGCGGGTGCAGAAGAAAACCCGCACCTTCGAACACATGTCCATCACCGATGTGGTGCAGCAAATCGCCCGACAAAATGGTTTGCAGGCCCAGGTGGATGCCGCAACTGACACCCGTCCCCTGATCATGCAACTGGAGCAGACCGACCTAGGGTTCCTGCGGGACCTTGCGTTGCAGACCGGAGCCGAAATCATGTTCAGTGCAGGAAAACTGTATTTTCAGACGCGGGATCGCCGTTCCCCACAGACCCTCACCCTCAAAGTCGGGACAAACGTGCGGGACCTCACCATCACGGCGGACCTTGCCAACCAGGTGACAGGGGTGGAGGTGCATGGCTGGGATGTGACCGGAAAACAGGGCGTGAAAGAAAGCGCAGGGGATTCCGCTCTGGGGGCAGAACTTCAGGCAGACAGTGCCGCCAGCATCCTGCAGGCCCTGGGCCTGAACCGGGTGAAGTCACTGGCACTGCCCATCCAGATCAACGCCACGACAGCGAGAACCCAGGCCCAGGCCGAGTACCGCAGGGTGGCCCGCAGTTTTGTCACCCTGCACGGAGTGACCGATCCCGATCCGAAATTGAAAGTGGGCAACAAAATCGACCTGCAAGCCGCTGGAGAGGGCTTTTCCGGGACGTACAGTGTGACCTCCACCTGCTTCCGATTTGACTCCCTGTATGGTGCCCGCTTTGAATTCACCGCCCAGAGGCCTGACTTCGGAGGGGGGTTCTGATGGAACGCCTGTACGGGGTCTATCCTGCGCTGGTCACCGACAACAACGACCCGGATGGGCAGGGACGGGTGCGGGTGCGCTACCCGTGGGCCACTTCGGGCACAGAGGAAGCCTGGGCCAGACTGTCCACCCTGATTGGAGGCCCCTCCAAGGGCTCTTTTTTCATTCCTGAAGTGGACGATGAGGTGCTGGTGACCTTCGAGGCAGGAGATCCCTCCAGACCGTATGTGATCGGCTGCCTGTGGAACGGTCAGGACAGCCCTCCTGCACGGGTGACGGGTCAAAACGAGGTCAAGGTCCTGAAAACCAGGAGTGGCATGGAGATCCAATTCACCGAACGCTCTGGCCAGGAGGAAATCCTGATTCAGACCCCGGGAGGCCAGAGTGTGAAGCTCAAAGATGGACCGGGGAATGTGGAGGTGCGGGATTCCAATGGCAACAGCGTGAAGCTCGACCCTTCCGGAATCACGGTGAATGCTGCAGCGAAAGTGACCGTGACGGCCTCCAGCGTGGAGGTTTCAGCCGGGATGCTCACAGTCAATGCAGGGATGAGCAAATTCAGTGGTGTGGTGCAGGCCAACACCGTGATCACCAACAGCGTGGTCAGTGCGTCCTACACCCCGGGCGCAGGGAACATCTGGTGACCTCATGCAGAGCCAGATGATTTCCGCCCACGCATTGATCGGCCAGACCCAGTTCATGACCCAGTGGGTGAGCCCGTCTCCCACCTGGCCCACCCAGACCCAGAACACCATGAAGCGCCCATCCGTTCTGGTCTTTCATGATGATGCGTTCATGGACACCCTGATCCAGACGGCCCTGCAAAAACCCCAGGACCTCGACCAGCACCGGGTGAAAACCGCAGGTCAGAAACTCTTCCAGCCAGTGCATGGAGACTTTGCTCTGGTTGCGGCCAGCCTGGTGTGCTCTGGTGTCACCTTGCCAGAGCGCCAGACCCACCCGGAAAAGGGTGAACAGGTGGCTTTCGTGGTGCGTCGCCTCGTCAGCAACACCGAATACGCCTGGGTCAAAGGCCAGGGATGGGTGGTGGCAGACCTGCAGAAACCCAATGAGCAGGAAGACCTGCAGGGCCTTTTTCCAGTGGTTTGCGGCACAGGAGACCAGCAGCGCAGGATCTGGGCTGGACTGGTTCCCACCTCCAGCAGGGACACTTTTGTGTCTCAGGCTTTGCGTCCTGCCGGGTCAGATCTGGCAGCAGAAACCCAGCAATACGCAAACACCCTAGAGGGTGCCCCAAAGTACCCTGCCACCCAGCAATTCAAAGAACAACTGCAGCAGGCCCTCCTGAATTTCCGGGAGAAACAGCCAAGTCCTGCAGATCTGGAAGCCAGTGCCTTCTTTTTCTTTGATTTTCTGGACTGGTTTTCCAGGTATCTGCCTTCAGCATTGACCCTGATCGACAAAGGGACAGTGCCAGCAGACAATGACAAACTCAAACCCCTGTATCAGTTGCTGGTGTCCCTCAAAACCTCAGGAGGACCCACCTTCTGGGACGCCCTGAAGCAGGTGCGCGTTCAGCACAAGGCAGGGAATTTTGACCCCACCAACCACACCAATCTGAACCTGAGGACCAACAACACTGTCTCGTCTGAAGCTTCCGGGTCTGCACTCTTTGCTTTCTTCAATGCGGTTCCCCCAAAGGTGGATTATGCCCCCCTGTCTCTCCCCGATGTTCCAGTGCGGGATTCTCGCCTGAACAGCAAGGACAGTTTTGTGGTACGGATGTACTACCACAGACCCTACTGTCGTTTCCGGCCCCACCTGCTCTCTGAGCCCAGTTTGCCATTCACCATCGCCCCTTATTTTGATCCAGATGCCCCTGCAAGACCCATCCACATCACCATGCCCTCTGATGTCAGCATCCGGGGTCTGCGCAAATACCGCCGCAACGTGTCCATCGAAATGAGCAGCGACCTGCGCAAGAAAATCCAGCAGGTCACCCCGAAAGTGATGGAAGGAAAACTGGAGCAGGCTGTGGAATTCAATCTGGGCCTGATCTGCTCGTTTTCGATTCCGATCATCACCCTGGTGGCCCTCATTTTGCTGCTGGTGTTCGTGGTGGTGCTGAACATTGTTTTCTGGTGGCTTCCATTCTTCAGGCTCTGCTTTCCCATCAAGAGGTGAATCATGCGTGACACACTTTTAGGCACTGGACTGAAATTTCCCCCTGAAATCAAAGAGGGGCGCTTTGTTTACTCTTCGGGAACAGAGAACATCCTGCAGAACATCGAAATCATTCTGCGCACCGAGGTTTCTGAACGCCTGCGTGCCCCCGAATTCGGGGCTGGACTTGAACGCCTGCTCTTTGAACCCAACACCCCGGCCACCCACCACCTGATTGCCTCGAAAGTGGAGCAGGCCTTAAAGCAGTGGGAAAAGCGCATTGAGGTGCAGGAGGTGACGGTCTTCACCGATCCCGCAGATGAAACGGCAGTGGTGGTGCAGCTCCAGTACCGCCTGGTGGCCACCGGAGCCGTGTCAGACACCCGCTTTGGCATGCAACTCGGAGGTGCCTGATGCCCATCAAACCCCCGGTGATCGAGGACCGCAAGTACGCCGATCTGGTCCAGGAGGCCCTGGCTCGCATCCCGGTGCACAACCCCGAGTGGACCAACTTCTCGAAGGCAGACCCGGGAGTGACCCTGCTGGAACTCTTTGCCTTCATGACCGAAACCCTGCTCTACCGGGCAAACCTGATTCCGGAACGCAACCGCATGAAGTTCCTGTCCCTGCTCGGGGTGGGCCTGCAGGAAGCGAAAGCAGCTTCAGGCCTTGTGGCCCTGAAATCCGACCAGCTTGAACAGGTGCGCCAGGAAACCCTGCTCCGTGCAGGCAGCATTCCCTTCCGGGCCACCCATGCCCTCAAAGTCCTGCCTTTAGTGGGGAGGGTGTTCTACAAACAGCCCATTGTCGCCGACAGTGCACTGATGCAGGCTTATCAGGACCTGTACGCGTCCTATCCAGATCGGGAACTGATGCTGTATCAGGTGACCCCAATCCTTGATGACCTGCTCTCAAAAGTGGGCCCGAAGGACAGTGCAGATGGGGCTGTCTGGCTGGGACTTTTTCTGCCCGAGGGTTCAAAGGACACCCGTGAAACCTTCCTGAAGAAACACACTGGTGAAACCCTCACCCTCGGGGTGGTGCCCTCTTATGAACTGAAAAAGGTGATGGTGAACCAGAAACGGGACCAGTTGCCCTTCACGGTGGATGTCCCTGCCTTCCAGAAAGACCAGCTCACCTTCAAGACCCTTCCTGCGAGGCTGCTGCAGGACAGTGTGGCGGCCCCCTTCACCCTGGAAATCAAACTGCCAGCATTCGAAACGGACTGGAACGACCTGGACCCCCTGGAGGCCGGGGTGGGTCTGATGCCCCCTGACCTTGAGGACACCCAGCTCAGGGAAAAACTGCTGGGCTGGCTGCGGATCAACCTGCAGGGGAGTGAATTTCAGCTGTCTGCCCTGCAGGTGAATGCCCTGAAAGTCACCCAGGAAGAATGGGTGTACTCCGAAATCCTGCCCGATGGGACCGGAGAGCCCGACCAGATGGTGCGCCTGTCCCGCGCTCCAGTTCTTCCAGAATCTGTGGCAGTGCATGTGCGGGTTGGAACCGAGACCGAAACCTGGACGCGGGTCAGTGACCTGCATGAGGCCGCACCGGAGGTGATCCTGCCCGATCCTTCCCTTCCTCCCACGGTTCGCAAAGTTTACGAGCAGCAGAGCCGGGTTTACGTGCTGGATGCAGAATCCGGTGAGATCCGCTTCGGGGATGGACTTCGCGGCACCCGTCCACCCGTGCAGGCCCAGATCCGGGCCGATTACGCCTATTCGGTGGGTGCAAAAGGCAACCTCGGTGAAAAAGCCATCACCAGCATCGAACACCCGAAAGTCAAAGTGCTGCACAGTTACCCGACCTGGGGCGGTGCAGATGCAGAGAAAGTACAGGACGCGGAAAAACGCATCCCACAACTGTTTCAGCATGGCCAGCGTCTGGTGACTGCAGAGGACTTCAAAACCCTGACCTGCAGCATTCCGGGAATAGAAGTCGGGCGTGTTGAACTGCTCTCCCAGAAAGAAGAGGGAACGGTGCGTCTGCTGGTGGTGCCCCAACATGATCCTGCACACCCGGATGCACCTGTTCCAGACTCCATTTTTCTGCAAGCCGTGTGCAGGCATCTGGACGAAAGGCGTCTGGTGACCACAGAGGTGGTGGTGCATCCTCCCAGATACCGCTCCATTCTGGTGTCCATCGGGCTGGAACCCCGTCCTGGCGTCGCTTTCTCCCAGGTGCAAGACGATGTGAAAGCTGCCCTGAAGGCTTTCCTGTCTCCCTTGCCCTCTCAAACCCAGGCCGAATGGTCTCTCAAAAAGCCTGTGCGCGCGATGGAACTTCTGGCAACAGTGAACCGCGTCCCATCTGTGGAATTCGCGCAGGATGTGTTCCTTGGAGAGCTGGGCAACCCCCACCTCTCCACCCAGACCGTGAATCTGCAGGAAGACGAGTTTCCGCTGCTGGCCGCCCTGTCCATCAGTGTGGGCGACCCTGTACCTCTCGAAGACCTGACTCCGAGCACGCCGGACACTCCAGACCGCCTGCTGGTGTCTGTGCCGAGCAGCAAAGTGAAAGGATGCGGTTGAGGTGGACGTCAACGGCACCTGCTACCACCTGCTGCTGGGCCTGCAGGACTGGCAACGCAGCATCGGTGGCTTCCCCCTGGGATTTGATCAGGACACCCAGGTGGTCACCCTCGCCCCGGAAGTGTTCCACTTTCAGGCCCACCCGAACGACCACCAGCCAAAAGCCACCGATCTGCGCAGCATGGGGGCAGACGTCTGGGGCAATGTGTACCTGATTTCCGAAGACCGCAAAGCGGTGCACCTGATCCGTCCGGGCAGCAAAAACCCTGAGGTGTACTGGGTCGGCGAAGTGGCCCCTCCTGCACAGGAACATGGTGCATTCAGTGATGCTTCTGTTCCAGAAACCCAGAGTGTGCTGCTGAACAGCCTGGCCGTCACCGAAAGCCAGCGTCTGGTGGTGGCTGCAGACCACACCCTCTTCATGTTCGATCTGCTGGGGGGTGGACCTGCACAGGTGCAGCAGGTGAAGGCACCCCTGTCAGGTCAGATCCAGCACCTGTACCCCAGAAATGCAGCAGGCTTCTGGCTTCTTGAAACAAACCAGATGCAAAACTTTCTGTGGGCTTTTGATGCCCAGCTCAGGCCCATTCCTGTGGAAACCACCAGCGAGGAGGCCACCTTTGCAGAGCCCACTGAAAAGCGTGTGCTGCAAAAAACCACAGGCCACAGGCATGACCTCGGGCAGCAGGATGTGCTGCAGATGGTCTTTCTGGACGATGAAACAGGACTTTTTCTGACGTCTCAGGGTGTGTTCCGCTGGACCATCCAGAAGGGACTCGAAAAGCTTGAAGTGCACCTGCCCGACGGTTTTGCCCCTGGCTTTGCCCTGCATGGGCAGAAAGGGGCATTTTATCTGGTGGAAAAGCAGGGCAATCAGGCGCTGAAATTCCGTCTGGGAGAAACCAACCCGCAACCCTGCTACTTCCCGTTGCGCGATTACCTCGGCAAAGGACTGGTGCTGTCCAGAGGGCGCATCCACTACCACTCTGAAAATGGCATCCTGCCCCTCGCAGAGCAACCCAGACCCCGGTTCAAAACAACCGGGACAGTGCTCTACTGTTTCGATGGCAAGGAAACCGGGTGCGTGTGGCACCGCCTGTTTCTGGATGCCGACATGGAACCCGACACCCGCATTGAAATCCGCGCCTATGCCACCAACCAGGTCCTCAAACCCGGTCAGGCCCCGAAGACAAAATGGTTGAAACCCCAGCCTGCTCCCTATGTGAGGGGTCTGGGGAGGGAGATTCCCCTGGAACCCCATGACCAGGGTTTCCAGACCCTCGAAACCCTGTTTCAGTAGGTGGTCGGGCGGTACCTGTACCTGGAACTCACCCTGCACGGGTCAGGCCGCACCACCCCGAGAATCCGGGCACTGAGGGCTATTTACCCCAGGTTCAGTTACCTGCAGTACCTGCCAAAGATCTACCGGGAACTCTCTGCAGAGGACATCGAAAACAAAAGGGACATTCCCGAATCGGCGAGCCTGCTGGACCGCTTTCTGGCGAATACCGAGGGCATCCTCACCGACCTTGAAGGGCGCATGGCTGCCAGTGAGAAACAGCTGGACCCTCGAAGCAGTCCAGCTCAGGACCTGGAATGGCTGGCTTCATGGCTCGGCATCCGTTTCCCGGAGCACTTCAACGAGAGGCAGAAACGCTTCCTGATCCAGCATGCCCACACCCTGCTACCTCTCAGGGGCACACGCAGAGGACTGGAGATGTTGCTCAATCTGGCCCTTGATCCTTACCCGACACCACACACCCTAGACCCGGAATGCACCCGGGTGAAAGTGCTGGAGGACATCCGCACCCCTTCAAAATTCAGTGTGGTGATCCTGCTCCCAGAGACCGTGCCTGACCCCGAAATTCTGGAGCAGCAGGTTCAGGTGATCACCCTGCTGACTTCCCAGGAAAAACCTGCCCACACCAGCTTTGAAGTCTATTTCGACTGGGCCCTTTTCAAGGTGGGAACTGCCGTGCTCGGATCGGGCACTGCTCTCAAGAATGTTCCCGTTTCCCGGCTGCTCCCCAGCCTGATTCTGGGCCGCAACCCGCTGCTGGCCCGACTGTGGGACGCCCGCACCGACCCCAGATGGGTGCTTTGACCCCATTCAAATTCCAGGAGGACCGATGAAAACCTGCACAGACACCCTCATGCATCCGCTGACCAGCTTCACCAAGCACGTGTATTTCGCCGAAGGCATGGTGCTTGGGGAAGACGATTTCACCCAGGAATTCGCCTACCTCTCCGGCCACCAGCACCTGCTGAGCCGGGGAGCCCTCGGGTACGGCACCCTCTGTGGTTTGCAGGTCAAGTATGAATCTACAGAGGTGAAAGTCACCCCCGGACTGGCCCTCACCCCGACGGGTGAACTGGTGCGGGTGCCCAGATTGCAATGCGCGAGCCTGTCCACCTGGCTCAAGAAACAGAGTGGGGTGAAAGACGGAGAGCAGCACCTGTACGTCACCCTTGAGTACCGGTCCTGTCCCACCGATGAGGAACCTCTGCCCTCACAGCCCTGCCGCACCGCCCAGGAAAGCCTGGTCCCGAGCCGCTGGGAGGATGATTTCATTCTGGATTTCTCCTTCACGCAGCCAGACCACAGGCTTTACAGGCTGGAACACGAATTCTCAGCATGGCTCCGGGAAAAAGTACGGGCCCGCAACCTGCAGGAGGAAGAGCTCCCGCAAGGCACCGTTCAGCAACTGGTTGCTGTGCTGCAACAGAACCTGAAACCCGACCTCGGCTCTGGCATCGAGGCTTACCTGCAAGGCATTCTGACATCCCTTCTGGACGGCGAAGGCCATCTGAGTGTCCCAGAAGTGGTGCTGGACGAGGTGTTCCAGGCCCTCACCACCTACTGGGTCACCACCCTCAGGCCTGCGGCCCTGGATGCAGAAGCCACCCCGGATGGCATGCCCCCCAGACAGCATGCCCTGCTGCTGGCAGAACTTGTGGTGGATTACCAGGCTGGAACCGTGAACAGTGTGCAGATCAACGAGGGTTCGCGCCCTGTTCTGCTGGATCTGGGCATGCTCACCGCCTACCTGCAGCAGGGAGAGGACCGTTTGCTCTACGGTGAGGTAACAGGACCCACCCACAACACCAAAGTCTCCAAAATTCAGACTTATGACGTGTACCCGGATGCAGAGGTTCGCGAAAAAGACGAGCCCCTGACCTTCCTGGGCCTCAAGGACAACGTGTGGCAGGCCTCGCCCTTTCCTGAACTCGTGGGAGATGTCACCGGGAACATCAAAAGCACTTTCCTGTCTGCGATTCAGGGGGTACCCGTTGACCATGCTGCCAGTGAGAGCAACCAGCTTCTGGTGACCACTTACCTGGGCAGTGCTGAATCCGAGGAAGACCCCCTGCGTCTGGTGTGGGTGCCCAGAAGCGCCCCCACTGGAGATGTGGTGCTGGATTTCGAGAACGGCAATGCCATGGTGGTGGGCCTGCAGGGCCACCACGTTTCAGACCAGACCCCCGACTACAACCAGATTCTCAAGTACACAGGTTCGGAGTGGGTTCCGGTGTACCTGGGTGGGGATGTCACAGGTGACCCGCAGAACAGCCAGCTTTCCGCCATTCAGGGGGTGAAGGTGTGGGGACCTGCTGCACAGGGAAACCAGATCCTGCTCACCCAGTACCAGGAAGGGGAGACCCTGTACTGGACCCCTGTGAACCTTCCCCATGGAGACATCCAGCTCGATTTTGCCCAGGAAAAGGCCACTGTGACAGGGCTGAGGGGCACCCCCCTCAGGGATCAAGCTCCTGACAACAGCCAGATTCTGGTTTTCACTGGAGAGGACTGGGCTCCAGTCAACATTGCTGGAGATGTCATTGGTGACCCGCAGAGCACATTCATACGCGCCCTCCAGGGGATCGAGGTGCAGGGCACACCCACCAAAAGCGACCAGACCCTGGTCAGTGTCAGCCTCGGGAGCAACGAGGGCTTCGTCTGGCAGGTGCGCGATCTGCCCGCAGGAGGGGAAGCTTCCGACCTCAAAGGGGACGTGCAGGGCAACCCCCAGCAGACCAGCGTGAAAAACCTGCAGGGCGTGCCGCTTGATGCGAAACCCTCTCGACTGGGGCAGGTGCTCATGAGTGTGGAATCTGCCACAGGGATGGCCTGGGCAGCACATGACCTTCCTCGCAGCAGCAAAGGCGATTTTGTTCGGACCGTTCCGGACCAACCTTATGGGCTGTATGCCGCAGGAGTGATTTACCCACAGAACTTCAATCCCCAGGACCTGTACAACATCAAGGGGTTTGAGCCAATGGGATACGGCAGGATGATGGTGTACTTCGGGCCTTACCAGCATGATGGCGGCCCCTTCCAGTATGTGGTGAAAGTCAGCACCCAGAGCCGTGAACCCCAGTTCTCCCACATTCAGGTCATTGAGCCTGTCAACCCTGAAGGTGTGATGCTGCAGTTGTTTGGTTCTCAGGGCGGAGAGATCGTGCCAGTGGACACCCAGCGCTTTGGATACGACTTTGCCATCCACCTCGAAGTGAATTACTACCCGGTGAATGCCCGATGAACACCCTGCTTGATGAATTCATTGCTGCACCGAGTGCTGCCATCCCGCACTTCTTTAACGGAAGGGCCCTCAGTGCCGAGGACCTGAAACGCCTGTACACCGCCCTCGATAACCTCGATGAACGCTTCGCCCTCTTGCACGGGGCGGGGATTGCATCTGGCCTAAATGTGACCTTGCAGTCCGAAAGCCTGAAGATCTCCCCGGGATGGGGCTTCACCCGACTCGGGACTCCAGTGATTCTGGAATCCCAGGTGATCCTCAACATCAAAGACATCTTCATTGAGACCGATGATGGCGAATTCAAGAACTGCAGCGAAGGCCTCTTCCTGTCCGATACCGTGCAGGAAGGGCGTGTTTACATCCTGACGGTCACCCCCAGAGAACGCCTGGAAGGTCGGGCACCCATGTTCGGAATGGGGGGTGCGCCTGGCAAATGCAATTACAAGGACCGCATGCCCGGAGTGGTGTTCCGACTCCACAGGTGGGCCGATGCAGAGAAAAAGCTTGGCCTGATCGCCCCTTCCCGTTACCAGAACGCCCTGGCGCACCTGTGTTTTGGCACCCCCACCGACCCCGCTCAGATCAACTCCACCCAGGATGATTTCTGGACGGAACTCCTCCCCAGAGACCCTGTGCGGGACCTCATTCCACAAGATGAGGAACCTCTGGCCCTGCTGCACACCCTTGCCTCAGGCTGGATGCTGGATGAATGGGCCGTGCGGCGCACCCTGTACCCCTCCCTGCTGGAGCGCATGAACGAGAAACAGATCTGGTCCAGAAACCACGCCATGGTCCAGCAATACCACCTGCAACTCGAACAGATGGTCAAAGGCAGTGGGGGAGACCCCACCTCCCTGCAGGCCAGTGATTTCGAGAATGCCTTCCAATTTTTGCCTCCGGTGGGCATCCTGCCTGCCCACTTCAACACCTCAGCACAGCAGGTGCTGACCCGCAGTGGAGCCCGCAGGCTGTTCCATGAGGCCCTGTGCAGCGGAGAGGGGTTCGAAGCGCAGCAATACCGGTTCTTCCAGACCTTCTTTCTGGATTTCAGTTCCCGCTGGATGCTGTTCTTTCACTCGGCCCTCTATCCCTACTCCAACCTGACCTGATTTCAGGCATTTCCTGCTCCGAGGAGGTGAGTGACCCTGCAGAACACCATCCACAGACTGACCCTGCACACCCACGCTGCCGATCCCTACCAGGAACGGTACAGTCTGGAACGTCTGCTGCAGGATGCCACACTGTCCCTCCCGGGCTTCCCACGCAGGGGCAGGTTGGTGATCCGCCACCTCGCCATGCCCTATTCCCGGCGGTCCTGCATGTGGCAGGAGCACTTCCAGAAGCGGGTGCTGGACCTCTGGCAACGGGCCGCCCGCCCGCGCACAGGATGGATTCCCCCCGATGCAGAAGCCGTGTTCTTTGAAAACGACGAGGAACACCTGCTCTGTCATGTTCAGGTGCAGGGAACATCGGTCTGGTGGAAGACTGAGAATCAAGTGCTGCTCGTCAGACAGCATCTGGAATGTCTGCCTGCAGTGCTCATTCGCGTGGATGGTCCACAGGGGACCCGCTTCCTGTCTTCATTGCCACAGGCCTTCCTGAGGGAGGTGGTCCAGCATCTCACTCACCATCACCTGCTTCCTGATTTGCCAGATGTGATTCAGCGCCTGGTTCAACAACAAACCAGAACGCACCAGAACAGAGGCAAACTGGATTTCCAGATGCCTCGCAGGGTCAATGCTCAAACCCAGAAAGTGCTCGAACGGGTCAGTGAGCTTGTGCAAGCTCCTCATGCTGTTCGCGCAGATGCAGTGGAGCAGGCTGCAGTGGTCCTGTCACTGCTGGCCACGCCACAGCTGCGAAGTGTTGCACGCCAGTGGGTGGAAAAAGGGTTTTCTGTTGTAGGGCCTCTGGATCAGGAGGAACTTCTGCCCGAGCCCAGTCTCACACAGGAGGCACCCTTTGCATTGGGACATCCAGAAGCCAGATCAGATTCCCCTCCAGAAGTTGAACATCAACAACATGAGATCGAGGGCGGTGTACTCTGGAAAGCCGCATCTGAGCAACAAAATGTGCTGTCTGCAGCTGAAAAACGTCGTGAGTCTCTGCCGGTGGACACCCTGACCCGGACCAGAGTGTTTGTGGATGATCTCCCTGAGCAAGCACCGCTGGATCTGGTTGATGCAAGCCAGGTTGCCCCAACCTGTATTGTGGAATCCAGGCCGTTCTCCCGATGCGCCGGGTTGCTCTTTTTGCTGAATGTTTTCCTGCATCTGGACCTCATCACGGACTTCAGCGACCTGAGCCGAAAACCCAATTCCCCCTGGGCCCTGCTGGGTCGGGTTGGCCTGATGGCCTTCGAGGATTTTCGGGAAGACCCCCTGTGGACCCTGTGCCACACCTTTGAAGACAGGTCTGTGCGCTGGACCCCCAGAATCCATCTGCCACAGGTGATGCCCGTGCACTGGGCGGCCCTTCTGCCAGATGCCCCATGCTGGTTGCAAACTGCTGCTCCTCAACCCTTTGCTGTGCAGCATCCCAGTGGGGTGTGGGTTGCCGTCAGGAATCAGAAAGCCTTCACAGCGACTTTCCCTGATGTGACTTTGAGAGAAGCACCCCTGGGCAGACCTACCAGGCAGGCCGAACGATTCTACACATTTCTTCAGGTTGTGTTGCAACATGCCCTGAACACCCCGGACCCTTTTTCCCTCCTGTGCAGCAATCCGGGACGGCTTGAGGTCACGGACACCCATGTGGATGTGACTTACAGTCTGGAGCAGCACCCTGTGGAGCTTCGCATGCTGGGGCTGGATCGGGATCTGGGGTGGCTGCCCCAGGCTGGATGCAGCATCTCTTTTCATTTCGAGGTGGACCGATGATTGACCTGAAACCCTTCCAGTCGCATTTCTACCAGATGCTTCGTTTCGCACTGCCAGCGATTTCCGAACACCTCGGAGGATTGCAGGAGGTGCCTTTTCTGGAAGCCTATCAGGAAGAGCTTTCCTCGGTGGGATCAACCAGGGTCCCTTATTCCCAGCCCATTGAACGCCTGAAAGACAGCCTGAACCTGACAGAAGAGGAACTGGCCCTGCTCCTGCTGATCGGCAGTGTTGAGGAAGACGTGCGGTTCAGTGCCCTGTTTGAAGGTCTGGGTGGGCACCCTCATCCCACGGTGGGGTTGCTGGAACAGTGGTGGCAGGATTACACCCTGGAACCCCCCAGACACCTGCTGGAGCGCTGGATCAAACTGGGGGTGCTCAGGGCTGTGCACCAGGAGGGCACCCGCCTGCAGCGTTCTGTGTGCGTGCAGCCTGAACTCTGGGAGATTCTGAGGGGAAACAGTGGCCATCTGGAACTTTATATGCCTCCCGCCCAACTTCCAGCACTTGCAGACCTCTTTTTGCCTGAGGGGTTTCAGGTTCCCCCTTTGAAAGACCTGCTGGTGGGAGGCGTGCGTCATTCTGGCCGCAAAACCCTGTTGAAAGCCCTTGCCCGACACCACCAGAAAGGCATCCTCACAACACACCTGACCGAGGGGTTTCATGAAAATGCTGTCCTGGCCCTGGTGCTTGACGCTGTGCCCCTGGTGGTCCTGCCTGCATCCCCAGAGCCCATGGTCCTGCCAGAGTTGCCCCTGGACATTCCTGTTTTTGCCACCTGCTCTGTCCATCAGGTGGTCCACACAAGGGCGTACCGCATGGCCTTGCAAACGCCCGGTCCTGCAGAACGAAAACGCATCTGGAAGACAGCCACTGGAAGGGAGCCTGAGACCCTGCACAGAAGGCTTCCGGTGGGTAACCTGATCCGGCTCGGCAGAGGAGAATCCCTGGCAGTACAGGCCCTCCATCCCAGTGTGAACCGCCTCCCGGCCTGTGGGAGCTACCAGGACCTTGCACTGCCTGAGCATGTGCTGCAGGACCTGAAACTCCTTGAGACCCGCTGCAGGTTCAGGGAACGCCTGGGGCAGCACCTGCCAGAAGTCCTCACGCCCCCCGTGGGTGTGAAAGCCCTGTTCTCAGGACCGAGTGGAACAGGGAAGACCCTGACCGCACGGGTGCTGGCCGGTGTGCTGGACATGCCCCTTTTCCGGGTGGACCTGTCAAAAGTGGTTTCCAAATTCATCGGGGAAACCGAAAAGAACCTGGATGAGGTGTTCGAACAGGCAGAATCCCAGGATGTGATTTTGCTCCTGGATGAGGGGGATGCCCTCTTGACCCAGCGCACCGCAGTGGGAAACGCCAACGACCGTTACGCCAATCTGGAGACCAATTACCTCCTGCAGAGGCTGGAACACTATGAGGGCATCCTGCTCATCACCACCAATGCGTCTGACCGGATTGATGCGGCTTTCCAGCGCAGGATGGACCTGACCATTGATTTTCCTGCCCCCAGGGCAGCAGAGAGGGCACGCATCTGGACGTTGCACCTGCCTGCTGCACACGCCCTGGCAAGAGATGAGATTGAGCATGTGGCCGAAACCTGCGACCTGACCGGAGGCCAGATCCGCAATGTGGTGCTGCAGGCCACGCTCCTGAGCCTGCAGGACGAAAGACCACTGGCCTTCAGGCACCTGCAGGTGGCCCTGCGCCGGGAGTACCGCAAACTGGGCATTCACCCGCCCACAGGTGAACCATGACCGGGAAAGCCCCTGCCCCCAGGAAAAGCACTGGACCCGTGACCCCCGCTGCCCGCAAGGGTGCTGGAGGAACCGTGATGGGGAAAACCAGCGTGCAGATCAAAGGCAAAGCGGCCCAGGACCCCAGGTTCCAGAAGACCGTCAAAAACCTGCAGGACCGTTCCCGGCAACTTGGCAAACACGAGCCAGCCAGCAAAAAACGCAGTGACCTTGAGAATGCGGCCCAGGACCCTGCCAATGCCCGATCCGCAGGTGCGGCGGCGTCCCAGGTGGCAACCATGGACAGTGCCCCCACAGGCACGGTCCAGCCCGGCAGTTTCACCACGCTGCTCAGGCAGGAAATTGACCGCCTGATGCCGCAGACCCTGGAAAATGCCGACCAGTTCATGCAGCATGGGGAGGCATCCCAGATCCAGCAGGCCGCTGGAGGAGCCGTGCAACAGCAGACCGATGATGCCGCAGGCACCTTGCAGGCCACTGCTGCACAGGCTCCCGATCCGGCAGGTCAGCCTGTCAGAACACCGCAGCCCATGGGGACAGAGGCACCCCCTGCCCCACCTGTGGTGGACCCCTCGGGTGCGGTTCCTCCACCGAAAAAGAACTTTGATGCTGGACTCAAACAGAACCTGGACACCTCAAAAGACGAGATCAAAAAAACAGAGCTCCCCGAAAGCTCTTTTCAGAAGGCCAACGATTCCCGCTTTTCAAAGGTGATAGAACAGAACAAGAAATTGCAGTCACAGACAGCCAGGAGCATCCAGGGGTACCCAAAGACCGAAACCCAGATTCAGGGTGCTGCAAAAGCTGCCGTTTCAGGAGACAGCAAAAAAGGAGCCGCTGCTCTGGTCAAAGCCAGGATGCAGGGCTCTGCGGTGGTCCGCGTCAAACAGCAGACTGCCAAAGAGCGCAACGAGGCCCGCAGGAAAGCTGTTGTAGACAACATTGAGCGCATCTACAACAAGACCAAAACGGCAGCCCAGAACCACATTGAAGGCCTGCAGGAAAAAGCCATGCATCTCTTTGAGCAGGGTCTGAACCGGGCCAGTGAGAACCTCAAACGCAATGCAGAGCTCGAAAAGCAGAAATTTCGCAATGAGCGTTATTCGGGCGTGACAGGTGCTGCACGTTGGGTGGCAGACCTCTTCAGGGAATGCCCGGATGGCCTCAAAGAAGGGTTCCGTCGGGCCAGGGCAAAGTTCACCCAGGAAACCGATGTGCTCGTGGGCAAAGTGGGTCATTTTGTGGATTCCCGCATCAAGGCCGCCAAGGCCGAAATTCAGCGTGGGCAGGCCGAAATCCAGACCTATGTGCAAAGCCTCCCTGCGGATCTGCAGTCTGTAGGCCAGAATGCCCAGAAGGACATGGAATCCCGTTTTTCGGAGATGCAGCAGAACATCGACAGTCAGGCCCAGGAACTCGCCCAGAAACTTGCAGAGCGCTACCAGAAGGCCCAGGAAGATGCAGACAACGCCATCAAGAAACTGGAAGAAGAAAACAGCGGGATGCTCAAAGGGCTCATCGATGCCGTGGGTGAGGTCATCAAGATCCTGCGGGAATTCAAAGCCAGACTGCAGGCCGCCCTGCGCAAAGGCGAAGAGACCATCAAACTCATCTTGAACGATCCCATTGGCTTCCTGTCCAATTTGCTTGCAGCCATCAAGGGAGGCCTGAATGCTTTTGTGGGCAACATCTGGACCCACCTGAAAGCTGGATTCATGCAGTGGCTTTTCGGCAGCCTGATGAAAGCAGGCATCCAACCTCCCGTGGACCTCTCGCTGGGCAGCATTTTCAAACTGGTTTTGCAGGTGCTGGGCATCACCTACGACCGCATGCGGGCCAAAGCCGTCAAATTGATTGGAGAACGGAATGTCAAGATTCTGGAAAAACTTTTTGCGTACATTCAGACCCTGATCTCTGGAGGCATTCAGGCCCTGTGGGAGAAGGTTAAAGAAGACCTCTCAAACCTCAAACAGATGGTCATTGATGCCATCCAGAACTGGCTGATCGAAACCGTGATCAAGCAGGCGATCATGAAAGTGGTCAGCATGTTCAACCCAGCTGGAGCCATCGTGCAGGCCGTGATCACCATCTACAACACCGTGATGTTCCTGTGGGAGAAAGCAAACCAGATCCTGTCTTTCGTGGAGGCCGTCATCAACAGCATCCATGCCATTGCCACCGGAGCCATCGGGGGAGCGGTGAGCTGGATCGAACGCAGCCTGGCCAGCATGATTCCTCTGGTGATCGGCTTCCTGGCCCGACTGATCGGGCTGGGGAACGTCTCCAACAAGATCCGCGAGTTCATTCTGAAAGTGCAGGGCAAGGTAGATGCCGCCATCGACAAGGTCATTGCAAAAATCGTTGCCACTGTGAAGAAGCTGTTCGGGAAAGGTCAGGGCTCTGGACCTGAAGCTGCCAGAGAGAGGTTGCAGCAAGGATTGCAGGCAGGCAAAGAAGCGGTTAACCGTTACGCTGGCCGCAAGGTGGGTGTGTTGGTGCTCAGACCCCTCCTGGCAGCAGTCAGGGTCAGGTACCGAATGACGGTGCTTGAGCCCAGACAGCAAAATGGCAAGTGGGCGATTTATGGGAAGGTGAACCCGGATGGGACAGAAAAATCCGAAGCCAAAGCGCCAGAAGCTGCCACCACCGAAGCCCTCAAGGCCACCGCAGCCACAGTCACCAAAATCTCCAAGGCAGCAGAAAACGGCAAAAAAGCTTTTGCTGCTGGTTTGAAACGGGAACTCGATGCCATCAGACGCAATCAGGCCCGGGGGGGCGTGATCATCCCCACCAAGCCTGAAGAAGAACAGGCAGGTCCGGGCCTCGACAATGCCACCCTCTTCAAGGCAGAAGACCCTGCCGCAGATGTGGCCGAGATCGGAGAGGTGAAATCTGGAAGACCCCGCCTGTTCAAATCCCGGGCCAGTGGTCGTGCCATTCCCACAGACCGCCCGGTCATTCATGTGCCGCCCGGAACCACACCCCGCGAGCTGGTCAAAACCAATCCGGCCATCGCCAAGCAGATCATTCAGGATCGGGCGGTTCTGGTTCAGAACAGCAAGGTGGTGCAAAACCAGCTGTCTGCAATCACCGAAAACTTCAAGACAGGCGTGGACAAAATGAACCGTCAGGTGGAAGAAGCCATCAAGAAAGGCACCCTGGACCCCAATGATGCTGCACGCTTCCAGAGCATCCTGCAGGGCAAAGGCGGAACCCTCAAGTTTGTGCTGGACCTTGAGGCCAAGGCCAAAATGAAAACAGAAGACCTCGAAGTGGCCCAGTCCCTGGTGCAGGCGGCTTTTGATGGGCTGGTGGGAGATGCCGCAAACAACAAGACCAAAATAGAACTGGTGATTCGCAATGAGGAGGCCAAAGCCAAAACCTGACCTCACCACACTAGACATCCGGGCAGAATTCATGCTGGGTTGCTGACATCAGGACATCCGCCCGCCTTTTTCCCCCTACACTTCAAATCAGGAGAGGGCACCACCCCCTGAACTTCACAGGGTTTTCCCAAACCGCCAGTGTTTCGGCTAAGCTGAGATCAGGCATGAAGAACAAACTCCTTGAAGTCTACGCGCAAAAACTCTCTCCCGAGAAGCGGATGGTTCTGCTTCGACAGCTTCAGGAACTGAAAGGCACGGGCCTGCCCAAAGCAGGTTCGCACCTCGAAGAGATCTTCGTGCTGCAGATGCGGCTTTACGGCATTCCCACCCCGATTCGGGAGCATGAGTTCCACCCGGAACGCCGCTGGCGCTTTGATTTTGCATGGGTTCACCTGAAGGTGGCAGTCGAGATTGAAGGTGGAGTCAGTTCCCCGAGGGGCAGGCACACCCAGCTGGACGGTTTTGTCAAGGATGCCGAGAAGTACGCCATCGCCACCGAGATGGGTTGGAGGGTGTTTCGTTACCCTGCTGCACTGATCAACAACGAATTTGCCATCAAGCAGATTGCACGGGTTCTAGGAGTGAAACCATGAATGAAGTGCTGAAAGAATTCCAGGAAACGCTGGAGTCGGCCCACCAGAAGCTGTACGCCATGCCTGCCGCACTCACCGATGCCCCCTGGGCGCAGGGCAAATGGACCCGCAAGCAGGTGCTCGGTCACCTGATTGATTCTGCTTCCACCAACCACCAGCGTTTCGTGCGCGGTCAGCTCGCAGACCACGCCGTGATCCCTGGTTACCATCCAGACGCCTGGGTGGAGGTGCAGAAGTACCAGGAGCTCCCCTGGCTCACCATCCTGAACCTCTGGTACGCCTACAACCAGCACCTGCTGGGCATCGCCAGCAAGATCCCTGCAGAGAAATATGGCAATGTGATCCAGATTGCCGGAGAGACCTTCGAGGCCCCCCTGCAGTGGTGGGTGACCGATTATGTGCGCCACCTCAGGCACCACCTGGGACAGATCTTTTCAGGTCTGGACTCGGACGACACCACCTCAGGCTGAAATCAAATCAAACTTCCAGCGCCCGCAAGGGCGTTTTTTCCTGGCTTTTCAGGGCCGGATCAGGCGTTCGATCTGCCTCAGTTGCTGCTGGGTGTCCTCCTGAAGTTTCAACATGTGCTGGTACAGGTCGGTGAGTCTGGAGAGCACATCTCTGGGGGCTTCCCGCTGTCCCCTTGCCTCCTCATACAGACGGAGGGTTTCTGCATCCGGGTCCAGATCCCATTCCTGCAGGGCCGCTTTGCACCGCTGGTACTGCCGGATGGCCCCTGCCCGGTCCGAGCGCATCAGGTGCACCTGGATCAGGGCCTGGTGGGTGGGTTCGTGAGCCGGTTCAAGGTGCAATATTCTGGTGCCGAACATCAGGGCATCTTCTGCCAGCCCAGCCTGGAGGGCGTATCCCAGGGTTTTTTCCAGCAAACTCAGCCAGAGGTGGTGGTGCCTTTCCCGTTCAAACCAGCACCATTCATCTTCCCAGCCAGACAGCAGTTCACCTTGCACATGATTCAGGTGTGTTTTGACTTTCAGGTAGTTTTCTTCATTGATGGGTTGCTGGTACAGCCATTTCATTTCCCACACGTCGATGTCACAAGAAAGGGGGTGCTGAAAAACCAGACGCTCTCCCTGGGACTCCAGCAGGCCTGGGATGACCTTGTTGACCTGATGCAGGGCTTTTCGGAGGTATCCCCGGCGAATTTCGGTTGGGGATTCCCCCCACAGTGCCGCCGCCACCGCTTCCCGTTCAAGCTGGCGGTCTGCGTTGAGGATCACGTAGGCGAGGAGGCACTGGGCTTTGCGGCTTTCGGGGGTGCAGGAATTCGGAACAATGGTGTAAGACCCCATCAGTTTGACCTGAATGTCTGGCATGATCATGTCCTTTGAAAAAAAAGTGGCGGGGCAGGAAGCTGTGTGTTTTCAGTCTATGCACAATTGGCCCCTCAGGTTGTGATGACCGGAAGCTGGGGGGTAGGGGAATTCACGGAGAGAGACCGTGTGAAATCCTCCATTGTCTTCTGCGTGGTTTTCCAGTTGCTGCACCCGATCAAAACCCACTGTGACCAGCAATGGACTGTGCAGATTGGTGTGTTATGGTGTGGCACATGTGGCTCAAAACAAGAAAGATCGGCACGGTCCAGGTGACCTCCCTGACCGATGGACAATTCAGACTGGATGGTGGGGCCATGTTTGGCACGGTCCCCAAAGTGCTCTGGAACAAGCTGACCCCTGCAGATGAACTCAATCGCATTGCCCTGCGCATCAACCCACTGCTTGTTCAGATGCATGGGAAAAACATCCTCATTGAAACCGGCATGTGGGAAGGAGACGCCAAATTCCAGAGCATGTTTGACCTTCGGCGCGATAGCACCGTGTTTGATGGTCTGAAAGCCGTGGGTCTGGACCGCACCGACATTGATCTGGTCATCAACACCCACCTGCATTTCGATCATGCCGGGCGCAATGTTCTGGAGGGTGTTCCTGCCTTCCCCCATGCAAGGTACGTGGTGCAGAAACAGGAACTTGAAGATGCCCACCACCGACATGAGCGCAACCGAGCCTCTTACTACACCGAGCAGTATGTGGAACCCATTGAGCAGGCAGGCCTTTTTGATGTGGTTGATGGTGACACAGAACTGATGTCCGGTTTGCGTGTGGTCCAGATTCCTGGTCACAATCTGGGCCAGCAGGCGGTGATTCTGGAATCGGAAGGGGAGATGCTGGTGTACACAGCAGACCTGCTCCCCACGCTGGTTCATGCTCCCTACCCTTACGTGATGGGTTATGACCTGTATCCCGTGACCACGCTGGAAACCCGCAAAAAATTCTTCCCCGAGTGGTTTGAAAAGAAAGCCATCCTGGCCCCACCCCATGATCCAGACCATGCCTTTGGTCGTCTGACCCGGAATCCAAAAGGTGGATTTCTGGCTGAGCCCACTTGAGGTCGAAGGGATCAAAAGGATGCAGGGGTGGGCCGCTGGCTCACCCCTGCACCTGTTGGATTTTGACCGGGGTTTTATTTCAACTGGTACGTCCGCACGTAATCGAAGTTTGCGATCCAGTGCTGGTTGCCATCGGTGGTGCCCATCGCAACCAGACCGATGCGGGCGTTTCCTCCGAGGGTGTGTTCCCAGGTGCCACCACGGGTCCAGTTCACACCATCCAGGCTGGTGAATCCGGTGTACAGGTCATGCCCACCCTCCGTGTGTTTCACAATGCGCAGGTAGGTGTACTGGTCTGCTCTGCTGGGAGGTCCCATCACCAGGTTTCCATATCTGGGGAAGTTGGCTGGAACGTTGCCCACTTCTTTTGCAAATTCAATCTGGCGGGTTTCCCAGTTGGAAAAGTGCACCAGTTTCACGAAGTTGTTGTCGTCGCTGAAGACCACCAGGCCAGCCTGGGTGTAATTGAAGCAGCATCCATCAGCAGGGAAGTTGATTTTGACTTTTGTTTCCACCACGTAGTTGCCCGTGGGTGCTGCTTTGCTCAGGATGGCGGCATTGTTGCTGTCCGTGTGGAGGTCCGCATGCTGGACATTCATGCGCAGCGTGCCATTTTCAATGCCAAACTCTGCAGCTGCAGGTTCACGGGTCCAGCTCCAGCCTGCAAGGTTTCCAGCAAATTCATCTGTTGCGGCAGCAATGGCAGCACCGCTGTCCAGGGGCTTCACCCACTCTGGCTGGTAGTGGTTTTTCTGGCCTTTCTGGGCTGCCGGAGCAGGCATTTTCTCGTCAGAGGGGCCATTGCCTCCACGCACCACGGGCCAGCCATTTGCCCAGTCCACAGGGTCCATCAGGACTGGTCTGCGGGTGAAATTGTCGGTGTTCAGGAAAGGTGTTTCCTGATCCACCCCGTGGTACACCGTCCAGTCCTGCCCACTGGCATCGGTGAAGATGGCGTTGTGCCCGACCCCCACCCAGCGGTTGCCGTTCTGGGCCAGGAAGGGGGTTCCTCCCACGTTCGTTGCGTTCAGGTCAACCCCGCTCTGGTCCACAAAAGGTCCGGTGGGGCTCTTGGAGCGTCCCACGAACAGGCTGTACCCGGTCAAAGGTCCATTGCAGCAGGCAGATGCAGAAGCAATCAGGTAGTAGTACTCGCCCTTTTTGACCACCTGTGCCCCTTCATAGCGGTTGGCAATGGCAATTTCCTTCTGGCTGGTTTTGTCTGAAGTCAGGCCATCCGCAGAGAGCTTGCGCACAGAAAGTCCACCGAAGTAGCTGCCGTAGTAGATCCACAGCTGTCCTGCATCATCCCGGATCACATCTGGATCAAAGGTCCAGCGCTTGTCGTTCTCGCAGCAGTTGGGTGGACGGTCTGGTTCCACCACGGGTTTTCCGCTGTCCACCCAGGGGCCAAGTGGGTTGTCACTGGTGGCCACCCCGATGGCACTTCCGCCTGCCACGGTGTCACTTGCTGTGTAGTACAGCATGTACTTGCCGTTGATGTACTCGATGTCAGGGGCCCACAGTCCTGCGTCGCTTTTTACCCAGTCGGGTTTGGCCTGGAAGGCGTCTCCCTTGTAAGTCCAGTTGACCAGATCGTCAGACACCAGAATGGGAATCTGGTGGAAATTGAATCCCCCCTGGTCATTGCGGTCGGTGCTGTTGAGGGGATCGGTGGTGCAGAAGATGTACCACTTGCTGTCTCCCGCTTTCTGGCCCTGAATGATGGCAGGGTCAGCGCAGGTGTCGACGGTCTTGCCATTGCCAATCTCGACTTTGAGCGGATTCTGGTAGGTCAGAGAGGGCTCAACTCTGGGCGGATTGCAGGCGCTCAGGACCGTCAGGCACATGACGGCCAGAACACCCAGCGGTTTGAACTGGGGGTTGGACATAATTGACTCCTGTGATGAAAAGACCTGCCCACCGAAGACCCGGGGACGATGGGCTTCAGCAGGGGGATCTGTGGGCAGGGTGAGAAGGGCTGCAGTGGCAACAGAAAAGGAGCCAGATGGGGCATCTGGTTGGAATGGGCGTGTCTTCCTGCAGTTGATGCCTTTATAGCAAAAATATTTGTTATATGTCAAATGAGCGAGGGTGGGGCGTTTGAGGGCTCTGTCCCGTCACTGATGGGCTGCAATCAGTCCAGAACGATGGAAAGACCACCAGCCTCTGGCATGGTGGCCCCAACAAACCCACCAAATTGCATCTATCACAGCACGAGAGTGGTGTGAATTCTCACCAGAATTTTCAAAAAAAGAAACGAGAGGACGGCGAATCCTCCCGTTTCACAAAAAAACTTGTGGTTATCGAACCTTCACCCTTGGGCGGTCCTGGGGAAAGCGGTAGGCCATGCGCATCACCAGATCCTGCTCGTAATTCCCGAATTTTCTTCCGAACAGGTTGACCCCGCCTTTGTGCCGGGCATCGTCTTTCACGCCAATTTTGACCTTGATGTGGTTCCGTGAGCCCAGGTTCAGGTCTTCAAGGGTCACACCAGAGAGTTTCTCACCATCAATGAAACTCCCCTCGTCGGTGACCTGCCAGTGTTTGAGCAGGCCATACATGGTCTGGTCTTCCAGCCACCAGGCGGGGGTCAGCCTGCCCCGGGTACCCCCAAAGTCTCCCGGGCAGGTCCAGGTGCCGACCTCGATGTCATTGAGCCACAAGGTGATGTCAGAAGGCCAGTCTGGATCATACTGGGGCGCTTCGGAGCAGATTTCCATGGAGAGCACCAGGGACTGGGCCACCGATCCATAAGGCAGGTTGTTTGGGAAAGCATACTCCACGAAACCCTGACCAAACCACAGAATCTGGGCATACACATGATCGGGCTCGAAAAAACTTCTGGGATCATCGAACATCCCGATGATCTTGCTTTCGCTGGCAAGACCACAGGTCGGTTTGATGTCAAAGTTACGGTAATTTCCGATGGGCATTGAGACAGTAACAGTATCGGTTTCGGCTTCAACGTTCGCCCCGGGCAGTTTCAGGATGATCTCGTCGTATTTTTTGGCGCAGAGCTTCTGGGAACCTCTGGAACCCGGTTCGTACTGCACGCTGATCAGTCCGGCTTCCTGCAACTGGTTCAGGTTGAAGTTCACCGTGGAATGGGGGAGCCCCATGGTTTCAGCAAGTTCACTGATGTTCATGGGGTTGTGGGAGAGCAAGCTGAGGATCAGCAGGCGGGTGTCTGAAGCCAGGGCTTTGAGGACGTGCAGAGAGGAGTCTCCATCGATGTACAGGACGCGGTTTCCAGAAATGCCCATAAATGCTCCTTTGCCGGAGGGGATAGATCTGATTCTAACAACTTCAATTCTGATTTTGCAACATTGCGAAAATACTTGTTGATGGGCCATCTGCACAGGCGAAATATTCGTTGTGTGACCGAGCAAAGTTCTAAAGATCGGCAGATCGCAAAAGATATTGACAAGAAATAAAAAAAGTTGTTAGTATTGAGGGGCAAAAGAAAACCTTCCTTCACGCTTCCCGATCAGCAGGTGTAACCATGTCTCTAGATGCACTACACCCCAGACCGCAGCTTCAACGCGGCTCCTGGGTGTCATTGGACGGATGGTGGCAGTTCAGCGCGGACCCCGGGCTGGAGCATTGTCATCCCAAAACAGTCGAATTTTCTCAAAACATTCTGGTGCCCTACGCCCCTGAGTCTCCACGCAGTGGCATCCAGGACGAAACCCCCCACCACAGCGTCTGGTACAGGACACACCTGACCCTGGACAGCACCCTCATCCCCGGACCTGCAGAACGCCTGATTCTGCATTTCGGAGCCGTGGACCATGAGGCCCGCATCTGGATCAATGGCGAGTTTGTCGGAGAGCACATCGGTGGCTACACCCCATTCTCACTGGACATCACCGAGCACGCCTCAGCCGAGATGCTGGACATTGCTGTGCAGGCCAAAGACCACCCGCAGGACATGTCCCTTCCCAGGGGCAAACAGGACTGGCTCAGAGAATCCCACTCCATCTGGTACCCCAGAACCACCGGGATCTGGAGAACCGTCTGGCTCGAAAAAGCACCTGCCCAGCGCATCGAAAAGATCCACTGGACCCCCAGCGTTGAACGCTTCCAGATCACATACCGGGTGGTGCTCAGCAAACCAGGAGCCGCAAGACTCCGTGTCCGGCTTTACCTGCGTGGCGAACTGATTGCAGAAGACACCAGTCTGGTGAAATCCACCGACCTGAAGCGCACCATCTGCCTCTCTGATCCTGGCATCGACGATGTCCGCGACGATTACATGTGGAGCCCCGAGCACCCCCAGCTGATCGATGCGGAGCTTGCCCTGCTCGACGAAAACGGCAACGTTCTGGACGAAGTCACCTCTTACACCGCCCTGCGCAGCGTGGAAGCCAGGGACAACCTGTTCTACCTCAATGGCCGTCCTTATTACCTGCGTCTGGTGCTTGATCAGGGCTACTGGACCCAGGGGCACGCCACCGCCAGCCCTGAAGAACTGCGCCGGGATGTGGAGCTCACCAAACAACTCGGCTTCAATGGGGTGCGCAAGCACCAGAAGATCGAAGATCCCCGTTTCCTGTACCACGCAGACAGAATGGGCCTGCTGGTCTGGACCGAGATGCCCAGCCCCTACGCCTTCACGCCCGAAGCCATTGACCGGGTCACCCGTGAATGGCTCAGGGTCATCGACAGAGATTATTCTCATCCCTGTGTGGTAGCCTGGGTCACCTTCAATGAATCCTGGGGCGTGCCCGACCTGCCCCTCATCGACGAACAACGCCAGTTCGTGAAGGCCCTCTATCACCTGACCCACGCCTTTGACCCCACCCGACCCGTGATCGGCAACGATGGCTGGGAGCATGTCGTCACCGACATCTTCTCGATCCACGATTACGAGGCCAGAACCGAGGTCATTGAGCGAAACTACGCAGACCCCCAGATCCTGCAGACCTTCATGCCTGGACGCAGGAAGCTGCTGGTGGGAGACGCAAAAGTCACCGATCAGCCTTACATGCTCACGGAGTTTGGCGGCATCGCCTACACCGAGACCCCCCAGAAAGGCTGGGGTTACAGCACCGCCCAGAGCAGCGAAGACTTCATTGAGCGCTACGAGAAACTGCTGGCCGCCGTGCATGACAGCCCGGTGCTCTCCGGGTTCTGCTACACCCAGCTCACAGACACCTTCCAGGAAATCAACGGTGTGCTGGACATGGACCGTCGTCCCAAGGCCCCCATCGAGCGTTTTGCGAAGGCCAACAAAGGCAACAAGATGGTCCACGCGGACCCCAACCCCCTGCAATATTCCCCCAGATGGCTGAAAAAACAGCCCCAGACCGAATCCGCAACTTCCCAGGCCCGTTCCGATTCCCCTCTCGTCTGAGAGTGTGGAGAAGAAAACAAGGAGGAGAAAGATGAAACTCAAACCCCTAACCCTGATTCTGGCTGCCGCCGCCGTATCCACCGCCCATGCTGAGTACACTGGCCCCAAAGTGGAAATCACCTACCTGCACGGCTTCACCGGCCCGGACCGCCCCATCATGGAGCAACTGGTCAAGAAGTTCAACGACAGCCACCCCAACATTGAAGTGAAAGCCCAGGCCCAGCCCTGGGGCACCACCTGGCAACAGCTTGCTCCGCTGGTTGCTTCTGGCCGTGCTGCCGACGTGGTGGTCATCAACGAAGACCAGGTCACCGGATTCGTTGCCCGTGGTGCCGTGACCCCCCTGACTGCAGCCGACCTCAAAGCAGGTGGCATCAGCAAGGCCAACTTCTACGGCCCCCTGTGGAAAACCGCCGATTACAAAGGCCGCAGCTACGGTGTGCCCATCCACTCTGTCGCTCTCGCCATGTACTACAACAAGGACCTGATGAAGAAGTACGGCATCACCAAGGTCCCCACCAACCGCGCCGAGTTCCTCGCTGCTGCCAAGGCCTGCACCGTGGACAAGAACGGCAAGAACCCCGGTGAAGCTGGATTCGACGCCAAAAACCTCAACACCTGGGGTGCGGGTGTGGTCAACGGCTGGATGGGCGGCACCATCGCCTACTCCGTGCTGCGCCAGAACGGTGTGAACCTCGTGGACAAGAACCTCAACGCTGCCTTCAACACCGCAGCAGGTCAGGAAGCCATCCAGTTTCTGGTGGACCAGGTCGGCAAGTACCAGACCTCTCCTGCCAACGCCACCGAGCAGAGTGAAATCAACGCCTTCCGCCAGGGCAAAGCCTGCTTCAACTTCAACGGTGTGTGGATGCTCGAACAGTACAAAGGTCAGGCAGGCCTGAACTTCGGCATCGCCCCTTTCCCCCAGCTTGGCACCAAGATGAAAGCCGCATGGGGCGGATCAAGCCACCTGACCCTGCCCAAACAGCGCGCTGGCTACGACAAGAACAAGCGTCTGGCTGCCCTGGAATTCATCGGGTGGATGACCAAGCCTGAGCAGAACCTGTTCTGGACCCAGGCCGGTGGCCTCCCCACCCAGGCCAAAGTCGCAGCCGACAAGTCCTACGACAACAACCCCATCAGTGGACTCTTTGAAGGCCTCCCCAACGTGTACGCCACCTCTGGCTACCCCTGGGTTGGTCAGGTGCGCGGCGCATGGGACGCTGCTGTTGAAGCGGCCATCCTCGGCAAGAAGACCGTGAAAGACGCTCTGGAAGACGGCCAGGCCGAAGCCAACAAGCAGATTGAACAGGCACGCAAGTCCCTGCAGTAATCTCCTCCCTGGCCTGACCGCACCCCGGTCAGGCCACCTCTGTTTCAGGGAGCTCCCATGAGTGAAATCACAAGCAACACCTCTGTTCCAAGAAAGCGCAGCAGAAAGCTTTCCTACAACACCACCCACCCACTGCTCCCCTGGTTGTACCTGCTGCCCCATGCCATTTTTTTCCTCGGGTTCATTGTTTTCCCGGTCTTTTACGGGATCTACATCAGCGTGCACCGCTGGGACCCCCTGTCAGAAAGCCAGCCCTTCGTGGGCATGGAATTTTATGCCAACCTCTTCAAGGCAGGCACCCCACAAAGTGAGTTCTTCTGGAAGACCTTTATCAACACCACCATTTTCACCGTGGTCAGTGTTCCCCTGCTGGTCGGCACCTCCATCGGACTGGCCGCCCTGCTGTTCAAACCCATTTTCGGTCGGGCTTTTTTCCGCTCCATCTTTTTCATGCCTGGCATCCTCGCAGTTTCCGTGATGGGCATTCTGTGGCGGTGGCTCTTTGAGAACCAGAGCGGTCTGGTGAACATCATCCTCACCGAGTACCTGAAACTGCCCGGCATCCCTTTCCTCACCACCGAAGGCTGGGCCTGGGTGCCCATCGTGCTCGGGACGGTCTGGTGGACCATCGGTTTCAACATGACCCTGTACCTTGCTGCCATGAACAACATCCCCAAGGCCATCTACGAGGCAGCAGAGATTGACGGGGCCACCGGATTCCAGCAGTTCAGGTACATCACCTGGCCCAACCTGTCCTCCACAACGCTGTTCGTGGTGGTGACCACCGTGCTCGCTTCCTTCCAGCTTTTCGGTCAACCCCAGCTCATCACCTCCGGTGGACCCACCCGTTCCACCCAGTCGGTGATCATGTACATCACCGAAGAGGCCTTCTCCAACAACCAGTTCTCCAGTGCAGCGGCCATGAGTTTCGTGTTTGGCCTGATCATGCTGATCTTCACGGCCTTCCAGTTCTGGCTGCAGACCCGTGACCTGAGAGGGAGCAAGAAATGACCACCCAGCCCCGCATTCCCCAGCCTCAGACGGAACGCAGGCGTCGGGTCCCGAGAGACATCCCCCGCTTTGTGGTCCTGAGCCTGCTCGCCCTGCTCTTCCTCGCGCCGATCTACTGGATGCTGTCAACGAGCTTCAAACCCGAGTCGGACACCATCAGCTTGCCCATCCAGTGGTGGCCCAAAAACTTCACCCTTGAGAACTACCGGGAGATCCTGACCTCTCCAGACGGCAACATTGGCCGCTGGACCCTCAACTCGGTGTTCACCAGTGTGGCCTACACCCTGTCTCACCTGCTGCTGTGCGTGCTGGCCGCCTACCCACTGGCCCGCATGAAGTTCCCCGGGCGGGATGCCTGGTTCTGGTTCGTGATTTCCTCCATGATGGTTCCTGGCATCGTGACCCTGATCCCCAGTTACATCATGATGATTCAGCTGAACTGGATTGACACCTACCACGCCCTGATCTGGCCCGGTGTTTCTGGTGCTTTCGGCGTGTTCTTGCTCAGACAGTTCTTCATGAGCATTCCTGGAGAGCTTGAAGAGGCTGCAGTGCTGGACGGAGCCAACAGCTGGGTGATCCTCTGGAAGGTGATTGTACCCCTGTCTGTTCCCGTGCTTGTGACCCTCGGGGTGTTCTCCTTCATGGGAAGCTGGAACAACTACGTGTGGCCCCTCTTCGTGGTGCACGGCGACATGCAGACCCTGCCTGTCGGAATCACCTCCTTCTCCAGTCGTTACACCACTGATTACGGCAAACTGATGGCCGGGACCGCCATTGCCTCCATCCCCGTGCTGGTGGCCTACCTGATCGGGCAGCGTTACCTCGAGCAGGGCCTCTCTGCCGGAGGCAGCAAAGAATGAACACCTTCTGGTGGGGGGTCGGCATCGAAAACACCAGCATGCCCGACATGGGCGTGAACGAACTTCTCATGACCGACCACCAGAAGCACTGGCGTGAAGACCTGAGAAAGGCAAAAGACCTCGGGGTGCAGTTCATCCGCTACGGCTTGCCCTGGGACATGCAGCACCCTGAAAAAGACCGTTTCGACTGGAGCTGGACGGATCAGGTGGTGGACCTCTTGCAGGACCTCAACCTGAAAGTGGTCTGGGACCTGATCCACTTCGGAACCCCCTCCTGGCTGGAGGGTGGTTTCCTGAACCCTGAGTATCCTGCCGAGATCGCCCGGTATGCGAGGGCTTTTGCGGAACGGTACCCCAGGATCACCCTCTTTACCCCTTTCAATGAACCATACATCTGTGCGTTCTTCAGAGGGGGGAATGGGACCTGGCCTCCTTATGGGACCACCGCAGAGACTTTTGTGCAGCATCTGGTGCCCATCATTGAAGGGATTCGCCAGACGAACCAGGCCATTTCCAGTGTGAACCCAGAAGTGCAATTCTGGCTGAACGACGGTGCAGACGGTTTCCGGGCACTGGACACTGAAATCCAGCCTCTGGCAGATGAACTGACCCGGTACCGTTTCATCGCGCTGGATGTGCTGCTCGGAAAAGCCACCCCGGAAAGCTGGACGGCTCAATTCCTTTTGAAATGCGGTGTTTCTCAGACGTGGCTGGACACCTTCATCCAGAACCCAGTCCAGATCGATGTGATCGGCCTGGACTACTATCCTGGCTCGGAGCATGTGATCTTCACCCCCAGAGGTCCGAAACCCGCCAGTGACTGGGGCAGGCGTACCGATTACCGTCTGGATGCAGACCCTGAGCCTCCAGGTCTTGGGGAGACCCTCAGGCTGTATTTTGAGCGTTACCAGAAACCCGTCTATGTGGCCGAAACCAGCTCAGACCGTGACCAGCAGGCATGGCTGAATTACAGTGTGTCCGAGGTGGCCCGTGTCATGGCAGAAGGTGTAAACGTCGTTGCCTACACGTGGTGGCCGTTTTTTGACCACATCGACTGGAACACCGGACTGACCCGGCTCACCGGATTTGTGTGCCCTTCCGGGCTGTACCACCTGAACGACATGCAGCGCGAACCTGGCCCTGCAAGAGACCTCTTCAAGACCCTCATTCAGCACCCCCCGAGAGACGCGGGCCAGCGCCATTTTGCCTTCCATCCAGGAGAGACCCCATGAAAAGAATGCTGATGACCGCCATGGCCCTGCTCACCCTCTCGGCCTGTGCACAGGCGGAGAACCGAGTGAAATACCAGAACCCTGTCCTCAACATCAACTTCCCCGACCCCTTTGTGCTGAAAACCGATGAAGGCTACTACGCCTACGCCACCAATGGCAACGGCAAGGACATCCAGATGGCTTTCAGCAAGGACCTCGTAAACTGGGACGTCAAAGGCGACGCACTCGGTGGCCTGCCCTTCTGGGCACAGGGAGGCCTGACCTGGGCCCCTGAAGTCATCCAGAACGGCGAAAAATACCTGATGTACTACACCCTCAGGGACACTGCCAGCAATTACCAGTGCATCAGTGTTGCTGTCTCGGATTCCCCGGCGGGACCTTTCAAAGACGACTCTCAGAAGCCCCTGATCTGTCAGGCGGATGAAGGGGGCAGCATCGACGCAAGCCCCTTCAGAGACAAAGATGGTCAGCTGTACCTGTACTGGAAGAACGACGGCAACGCCATCGGGCTCCTGACCTACATTTACGGTCAGAAACTCTCTGCAGATGGCCTTTCCCTGCTCGAAGAGCCAGTGCAACTCCTCTACAACCGTGAGCTCTGGGAGGGGAACCTCATTGAAGCCCCCACCATGTACGAGAAAGACGGCTATTACTACCTGCTGTTCTCTGCCAGTGACTTCGCCAGTGACCTGTACGCCGTAGGGTATGCCGTGGGCAAAAGCCCTCTGGGTGAATTCAAGAAGTTTGAAGACAACCCCATCGTGTACACCGTGGGAGACGTTGCCGGCCCCGGACACCAGACCATCACTTTCGATGACGCCGGAAACCCCTGGCTGGTCTATCACGCCTGGACTGCCGGGGCCATCGGGGATGATGTGGGCAAGCGCACCATGCGCATTGACCCCATCGAATTCAAAGACGGCAAGGTGATTTTCAAGGAGCCCACCCTCACCGAGCAGGAAGGGCCAGTCATCAAATGAGCAGGGGAATCAAATGAACGAGCGCCTTGAAGACATCCAGCTCAAAACCCAGAAGGTCCGGGAAGTCCTGCAGCAGACAGGTGCTGCCGCAGTGCGTTTCAGAGGCATCGAATGGTTTGGCTGGATCACCGCCGGGGGCTCCAGTGCAGTGCTGCAAACCGTGGAAGGCGGGGTGGCTGAAGTTCTGGTCACTCCCACGGAATACATTGTCCTGACCGACGAAATTGAGGCCCCCAGAATTCGGGATGAAGAGCTCCCTGAAGGCACCCGCATGCATGCTGTGCCCTGGACTGCGCCCCAGCAGGCACAGCAGTTTGTGCAGGGCCTGATCGGAGAGGGGCAAATCCTCAGTGACCGTCCTGCTCCGGGTGAATTGCCCCTGCCTGAAAGCCTGTATCTGGTCCGGCATCAGCTGACTGCTTTTGACATTGAGCGCTACCGGGAACTGGGCCGCCTCGGTGCACAGGCCATGACCGAAGCGATGTTGAAAGCCAGACCCGAACACACCGAAAACCAGCTGTCCGGTCTGGGGGCACTTGCGCTCAGGGACCGTGGCCTGGATGTGGGCCTGATTCAGGTGGCAGGGGAGAGGCGACTGCAGTTGTACCGTCACCTGCCTCCAAATGATGACGTTCTGGGGAGGCAGGCCATGATGTCCTTCTGTGCCCGCAAAGGGGGCCTCTGGGTGAGCCTGACCCGCTTTGTGGCCTTTGGGCCTCTGACCGATGCGCAGCTAGAAAAACACCAGAAACTCCAGCAAATCGAAGCTGCTCTCCTCGCAGAAACTCGACCTGCAAGCACCATGGGGCACCTGTACCAGACCGTTCTCAATGCATATGCTTCGCACAGAGAGGCGCATGCCATTCAGGAACACCATCAGGGAGGCCTGACCGGATATGGCTGTCGTGAACGGGTGGCGACTCCCGGGGATGCCTACACCCTGCAGGGCACCCAGGCTTTTGCCTGGAACCCCAGTCTGCGCGGAGCCAAGCTCGAAGACACCATCCTGATGCACCCTGACTCCACGCTGGAAGTCCTGACCCTGGACCCCACATGGCCCACCCAGGATGTGCAGGGTCTTCCCAGACCCACCGTATGGCAGCATCGCACTCCCGAACACGCCTGAATCTTCTCCTTTCCGATGTCTTTCATTCCCTTGTCCCCCATCCCCTCTGCAGGATCTCATTCTGCTGACAGGAGCCGAGCATGACCTCTCTCAATCCGCTGTATCCAGACTATTTCGCTGACCCCTTCATCCTGAAACACCAGGACCGCTATTACGCTTTCGGAACAGGCCGCAGTGCCCGGGAAGGCATGGCGTTTGAAGTCCTCACCTCTCCAGACCTGCAGAAGTGGGAATCTTTAGGGGGAGCCCTCCTCCCGGTGGCAGGCTTTGAAGAAGGAGACTACTGGGCCCCTGAAGTGGCCCACCACAATGGCAAGTTCTACATGTATTACAGTGTCGGGCATGGCGACAAGGGCCACCACCTGAGGGTTGCGGTATCGGACCGACCGGAAGGTCCCTACCAGGACCAGGACATTCGCATGGTCCCCAATGAGCCCTTTGCCATTGACCCCAGCCCCTTTCAGGACGAGGACGGACAGTGGTACCTCTACTATGCCAGAGACTTTCTGGACGGTGAACGGGTGGGCACCGCACTGGTGGTGGACCGTTTAAAAAGCATGACCGAACTGGAAGGCAACCCCCAGGTGGTCCTGCGGGCAAGCCAGGACTGGCAGATCTACCAGCGTGACCGTGAGATGTACGGAAGAACCTTTGACTGGCACACCCTGGAAGGCCCTTTCGTGGTCCGACGCAATGGCAAATATTACTGCTTCTACTCCGGAGGGGCCTGGATCAACGACACCTACGGAGTGAATTACGCTGTGGCAGAGCATCCCCTGGGTCCCTGGGTGGAGCCCCACAACCACGCCAGCATCCTCAACACCCACCTGACCGGGCTCACCGGGCCTGGTCACAACTCGGTGATTGTCACCCATGATGGCAGCGACGGGATTGTTTTCCACGCCTGGGATGATGACCGCACCCGCAGGCAACTGTACATCCTGCCTCTGGTGTGGACCCCGGAAGGTCCCAGGGTCGAGCGGTCTCCAACCGTGCAGGTGCAATCTTAAAATCAGGGGTGGGTTTTGCAAGGGCGGGCCGTGTGCTCGTCCTTTTGCTGTGGAGGGGTTTCCAATCTCCTGGACCCTAACCCTGAGGTGTGATGTAGAGTTTTCACGCCTCTGTTGCTTGCCCTACCGCCTGGACGTGTGTCACCTGATGCCTGTGCTAAAATCACTGCGGAACGTCACCCTTCATCCCTGAACTGTTGCCCAATTTTGTGCAATGGAGGGTGCGTCTTGGAGGTCTCATGCGCTTAAAAGTTGATCTTCTGCCCAGAGGCTCCTACCCGGATGTGGTGATCCTGGTGGATGTCCTCAGGGGCACCACCAATGCCCCCATTCTGCTGGAGGCCGGGGCACAACACATCTACCTCACGCCCAGTCTGAAAACCGCCCGTCTGTATGCCCAGGAAAACAACCTGTTGCTGGTTGGGGAGCGGGATGGCGTGCCCATCGAGGGCAGCAATTACCCGGCCAGTCCTGCAGAGCTTCGCAACCTGAGTCTGGAGCGGGACGTCATGTACATGGCCCAGAGCACACCCCAGGCGGTGCGCAACCTTCAAGGAGCGAAGCATGTGCTGCTGGGCAGCTTTTACAATGCCCGTGCTGTGGTGAAAACCGCTGTGGAACTCGCCACCGAAGAAATCGCCATTGTTTGCACCGGACATGACGGCAATGAAACCCTCGAAGACACTGTTTGTGCCGGATTCCTGGCCCGACGCATCGAAAAAATGAAAGAGGTGCAGCTTCTGGATGCTGCCCGCATGGCGATGGCCCTGGTGCGTGCTTTTCCTGATGTGCAGGAGGCTCTGGTTCAATCTTCAACAGGGCAGCAATTGCAGAAACTCAGGCTGTACGAGGACATTGCAGTTTCCAGCCTGATTTCGCAAACTGATAGGGTGCCGAAGTTGCTGGAAGTGATTCACCACGAAGAAACCCCCGTTTACAGGTTCCAATGATGCAGAGACTGTCCCTGTTCAATTTTCCCGTTGATCCCCTTGATCTCGAGGGTGTGGTGGAAAGACTTGAGGGCTGGATGGGCTCCTTTGATCCCCATACGGTCATCACCCTCAACCCCGAAATTGTCATTCAGGCAGAAGAGGAAGATGCCGAACTCGCACAGGTGATCCGTGCCGCAGATCTGGTCAGTGCAGACGGTGTGGGCATTGTCTGGGCGGTCAAAAAGATGCTGGATGTGGATTTGCCTGGCCGGGCCTCTGGCATCGACATTGTCACCCGATTGATGGAACGCCAGGGGGCGAACCTGCGGGTGTTCTTCCTGGGTGGAAAACCTGGAATTGCTGAACTTGCTGCCAGGAATTCATCCGAGAAATATGGTGTGCAGATTGCAGGCTTCGATCACGGTTACTTCAAGGACGATGGCAACGAGGACCTCAAACTGGCTGAAAAGATCCGTGCTGCTTACCCACACCTCCTGATCACCTCACTGGGTGCCGGGCGGCAGGAGAAATTCAATCACCGGCACCGCAACCGCCTGAAAGTGCCCATCATGATTGGTGCAGGTGGCACCCTTGATGTGCTCTCGGGAACGGTGGAACGTGCTCCGGAATGGACCCAGAAAATGAAAGTGGAATGGGCGTACCGCATCCTGGGCGACCGCAAACGCTGGAACAGGTTCCCCCGCCTGATGAAATTCGCCATGCGGGTCCAGAACGCCAAACCCATCGAGAAAAAGTAAACGCAGGAGCCAGAACAGGGCAGCAGGCTTTCAGGCTTTCTGTCCTGTTGCCTGTGTGGTTGGAGCACTGCCCTGACCTCTGTAATGCCTCAACACTGCCTGGTACCTTCTCTTCAGGTCCTGCTCGTCTTCAGGGCTGCTGAGGTTTGCTTTACCAGCTTCCCAGACCATGCGGGCATGGCGCAGGACATGTTCCTGGTATTCGGGTTCATCCAGCACCTCCATCACCACCGCAAGCACCTCCAGCATCCGAATGGTGATCGCTGGGGATTTCGAGCCGAACTGGCGGATCAGGTGGAACATTTCATCAATGAGGCCACCGAACGTCACCATGGGCTGAATCAGGCGCACGTTGCCCTGTGCATCCAGATGAACACCACTTCTGAGGTAACGCTTGCGAAGCAAACACAGACCGCTGCCCATCCGGTCCATGCAGGTGATCACCGTAAAAGGATCTTTGAGCCCTGACTCCATGCTTCTCACTGCAATTTCGTTGATCTGCCTGACAGCGAACTCAGGATCATGTTCGGTTTTGCGGAAATCACTGAAGCGCACAAAGGGCTTCAGGTCGAGGGGTTTGCTGCATTCTGCAATGACCATCCCCGGAAAGGCATACTGTCCCGGACGGATTCGCAACTTCAAGACAGCGTCGTTTCTCTGCAGATGCTTGACCAGTGCTTCAACACGGATCTCGTGCAGGTTGCCTGCGCCAGTGGCATAGATGTACGTTGGGTTCTCGATGGATGGATCTGGGCACGTCATGGGAGGCAGGGTGTCCGAGACATCCATGATGGTTTCATGCAGTGTTCGTCCCAGACGGTTCACCAGTGCAGTGATGTTCATGGCCTGCGTCATCAGGTAGATGAACATGATCAGGAAACCCGCACTCAGGTAGGCCAGCAGCACTGCGACATTGACCGTGAGCAGAGGGACAGGATCGGTGGCAGGGGTGCTCTGGATGGCCGCAATGGTCCACAGGTTGAAGCCAAACGTGCCCAGCAGCACCCCGAGCGTCAACTGGCTCCTCCAGTCCTGGGTGAAGTCTTCCAGAAGCCTCGGGCCCATGTCGCGGGAAGCAAAGGACAGGGCTGCAATGCTGATGGTGAAGGTACTGGCCACAAAAGTGTACATGGATGCAGCCACGGCATACACCAGATCATGGGCACCTGTCAGGGACTGCACATGCCAGAGCATCATGCTGGCCGAAAAGTTGCGAACCTGGTCCAGATACAGGCACAGGTGGGCTACCGTCAGAAACAGCACCAGGGTGCTGGCAGGAATGATCCAGAAATGACGAAACAGGCGTGAGTGCATTTTCTCATTCTAAAAAGGCAGTCCCAGAGTTCTGAAACAAAAACCTCAAAGAACGTTCATGGAAAACCCCAAAACAATGTGTGAAGGGCAACTGCTTTTATAAAAACGGGTCTGGGTTCTGCATCCAACCCCTTCAGGGGTTGGATGCAGAACCCAGACCACCCACAGAGTAGCGGTGCTTGCATGTGTAAGTAGACTGCTGACAATAACACGCTTCCTGTGTTAGTCTATCTGCATGGCTGACCAGTACAAACACTTCAATACGTCGGTCTACTTGCTGAACTATCACTTTGTCTTCATTCCCAAACGTCGTAGAAAAGTGCTGGTTGGCCCCGTCGAAACTCGCCTTAAGGAACTCCTGACCGAGAAGTGTGCTGAATGCAAGTGGGACATTCTTGCCTTGGAAGTCATGCCGGACCATGTTCACCTGTTCCTGTCTGCCAAACCCGACGTGGCTCCAAACCAGATCATGCATGCCCTCAAGGGGTACACCTCGCGTGTTCTGAGAAGAGAATATCCACACCTGAACACATTGCCTGCCCTCTGGACCCGCTCTTTTTTTGTCTCAACGGCTGGTGTCATCAGCAGCAAAATGGTCGAAAAGTACATCGCTTCTCAGAAGACACGGGATGCCTGATGCTCAAAGCCTTTCGCTACCGACTTTGCCCCACCAAAACCCAAGAACAGGAGTTGTTCAACCAGTTGGACCTTTGTCGGAATTTGTATAATGCTGCACTGCAAGAACGCATCGGGGCATACAAAAAAGCCAGAGTCACTCGCAACTATTACGACCAGGCCAACATGCTGGGAGAAATCAAAGCAGCGTTGCCTGAGTACAAAGGTGTCTACAGCCAGGTGCTGCAAGATGTTCTAAAGCGTGTGGACAAGGCACATCAGGCTTTTTTCCGGAGAGTAAAAGCAGGTGAAAAACCAGGATTCCCAAGGTACCAGGGCCGTGGTCGTTATAACTCTCTGACCTATCCACAATCCGGGTTTTCGCTGTCTGATGATGGACGTACAGCCAATTTCAGCAAGATTGGAAACATCCGAATTCGTCTCAGTCGTCCTTTGGAGGGCAAGGTGAAGACGGCGACCATCCTCCATGATTGCGGAGAATGGTATGTCAGTTACGTGTGTGAAATCCAGGCAGAACCCCTCCCTCCAACAGGAAATTCAGTAGGTTTGGATGTGGGGACCACCTGGTTTGCCATCACCTCTGCTGGGGAATTTGTTGAAAATCCTCGATACTTCCAGCGGGCATCCCAAAGGCTGCGGGTGGCACAACGCGCCGTTTCTCGCAAGCTCAACAAGCAGAGCAAGCGCAGGAAGAAGGCCATTCAAAGGGTCGCCAAGATTCACCGTAAAATCTCAAGACAAAGGCTCGACTTTCACCACAAAGTGGCCAACAAGCTTATTCGAGAAAACGACCTGATTGCTCACGAAGACTTGAATGTCAGTGGTATGAAGCGCGGGAATCTGGCTCGCAGTATTCATGATGTTGGGTGGTCCCAGTTTTTCCAGATCCTCTCTACCAAGGCAGAATGTGCCGGGAGAAAGGTTGTTCGCATTGATCCACGATTCACCTCACAGACATGCCATCGGTGTGGTCATGCCTGCAAGGAAAACCGGGTCTCTCAAGCGAAGTTTAAATGTGTTCAGTGTGGTCACGAGCAGCATGCTGACGTGAATGCCGCACGAAACATTTTGGCTCGGGCAGAGCCTTCGGTGGTTCACGTAGCGGGTTGCCGCAAGCGTTCACCGAGCATCCAACGGCTTGAGCCGTTGTGAGTGTCAAGCTTTGGGTGTCACTTCTTTGAAGGCAATCGGGTTGGACAGCACAATGCTGGTCTGGCAGGTGAACCCCATCTCAATGAGTTCTGCCAGCACCTTCTCCAGTTCACTGATGTTTTCCACAGCCACCCTGAGCATGCAGGAGTTTTCTCCGGTCACGGAGTAGCACTCCAGCACCCCATCGCGCCTTCTGGCCCAGTCGATCAGGATGGGATCTTTCTGGCCGCTGTCCTGCACACCAATGAAGGCCATCACTTTGCGTCCCAGGTTCTGGGGAAGCACACGTGCCGCGTACCCGACGATCACCCCGGCATCTTCCAGGCGGTTCACCCGCTCTGCAGTTGCGGGTGCTGAGAGTCCAATGCGCCTGCCCAGTTCACGCATGCTGAGGCGGGCGTCCTGCTGCAGTTCTTGCAAAATTCGGGTGTCGAGGTCATCCAGCTTGCTTTTCATTTGGCAAGTAACAGTGTACAGATTTCGGATGGGGTTGGGAAGCCGGGAGCGGAGACCTGCAGAGCCTGAGCAATGACTAACCCGGCCTGAGGGACCACTGGTGCATCATGCTACAATTCGCCTGATGAAACGTATCGCTGTCTTTGCTTCGGGAAGTGGAACCAACCTGCAGACCCTGCTGGGCTGGTTTCCCCACAAGGATTCCCGGGCGACCATCACCCTGGTGATCAGCAACAAAAAAGAGGCTTTCGCTCTGGAACGTGCAAAACAGGCCGGAGTCGAGGCGGTTTACATTCCCTGGAAGAAAAATGGCCGGGAGGAATTCGAACGCCAGGCCCAGGAACTCATGCTGGAGCGCCAGATCGATCTGGTGGTGCTGGCCGGTTTCATGCGCATTTCCAGCGATGCTTTTGTGGAACACTGGCGGGGCCGCATCATCAACATTCACCCCAGCCTGCTCCCGGATTTTCCGGGTCTTCATCCCCAGCAGCAGGCCCTGGATGCTGGAGTGTCCCGTTCTGGCTGCACAGTGCATTTTGTGGACAACGTGCTGGATGGAGGAGACCCCATCCTCCAGAAAGCTGTCCCCGTGCTGTCTGAGGACACTGCTGAAACGCTGGCAGCCCGCATCCAGCCCGCAGAGCATGAAGCCTACCCTCAGGCTGTGCGGCTCTGGCTGTCCGGTCTGGCTTTTCCGGTCCCGAACCTCTCTGAGGGTGAGGCAGAATTTGGCCCGGCTTTCGGTCAGGTCCTGGACACCTGGAAAGCACAGAACTGGAGTGTGGCCCAGAAGCAGCATGCTGTGCGGGTGGCCCGCATTCTCAGGGACTGGGAAAAGCCAGAGCAGGTCCTGGATGCTTTGCTGCTGAAATCCAGCCCTGAGATCGCTCTGGCCCGCAGTGCCGATGAACTGCGCCTGGGATTTCTGGGTTTAGAGCCCCTCGAAGAGCGGCGTGCAAAGTGGGACAGCCGGGACCGTCTGCTGGAACGGGCTGCAGCCCTGAACCTGCGTGAGGCTTTCGAAGAAACCCTCTCTGAAACAGCCCAGGAATGGGACCGCACCACTTTCTGACCCCTGAATTCATTTTCACAGAGACACCAAACCTGTACACAACCCTGAAGGAGACAACCATGAAAGTCCTGGTGGTGGGAAGTGGTGGCCGCGAACATGCCATCGTCAAAGCCCTGAAGAAATCGTCCCGAATTGAACAGCTGCTGTGCATCCCGGGCAATGCTGGCATTGCAGAGGATGCAGAGTGCATCAGGATGGGTCTGGAACCTGAAACCGTTGCTCAGTATGCAAAAGAGAACCACGTGGATTTTGTGGTGGTTGGGCCGGACAACCAGCTTGCAGATGGCATGATCGATGCCCTGCAACAGGTGGGCATCCGCGCTTTTGGTCCAGTGAAGGCGGCAGCCAGGCTCGAATGGTCCAAGCGCTACTCCAAAGAAATCATGGCAAAGTACAACATTCCCACTGCCGCTTACCAGAGCTTCACTGATCTGGAGGCTGCGAAAGCTTACGTGCGTGAACAGGGTGCGCCCATTGTGGTCAAAGACTCTGCTCTTGCTCTGGGCAAGGGTGTCACTGTGGCCCAGACGGTTGAAGAGGCACTTTCTGCACTGGACGCCATTTTTGACCGTCCCAGTGGGGCCGAGGTGGTCATTGAGGAGTTCATGCAGGGCATGGAAGTTTCCATCATGGCCTTTTGCGACGGTAAAACAGCTGTCATGATGCTCCCCAGCCAGGACCACAAAACCATTCATGACGGTGATGTGGGTCCCATGACGGGTGGCATGGGTGTGATTGCGCCTTTTCCCCTCACCAATGAACAGAAAGACCGCATCCAGTCCGAAATCCTGGATCGCCTGATGGCAGGCATGCAACAGGAAGGATTGCCCTATCAGGGGGTCATCTATCCGGGCCTGATGCTCACGGCACAGGGACCCAAAGTGGTGGAATTCAACTCACGTTTTGGGGACCCAGAAACGGAGTGCATTCTTCCCCTGCTGGAAAGCGACCTGCTCACCATTCTGGAAGCCTGTGTGGACGGCTCCCTGACCCCGGATCTTGTGCGGTTCAGTGAACAGGCCAGTGCCCTGGTGATTCTGGCTTCTCCTGGATATCCTGCCAGCAGCACCAGGGGCATTCCAATCCAGTTGCCAGACGTTCCTGAGCACGCCATCATTTTTCATGCTGGAACAACGCTGCAGGATGGACAGCTCGTTTCCAGTGGGGGCCGTGTTCTGGCCGTTCAGGCAACAGGTCAGGACCTCACGGAAGCCGTCACCCGGGCCTATCAGGTGGCCGACCAGATTCGGTTCGAAGGCGCCCAGATGCGCCGGGACATCGGAGGAAGGCTGGGCATCAAAGCGAAGGTCTGAAAGCAAACCCAAAAGCAGCCCAGATTCAAACCTGGGCTGCTTTTCTTTGATCGGTCATTTCCTGAGTTTGCTGTAATCCTCGTAGGTGAAGACTGCCAGGCCACCATAGCCACTGTGCGTTTTCATGGTGGTGTTGACCTGCGTCAGGATGCTCTCCATCTTGCGGGTTCCTTCTTCGTAGAAGGTGGTGCTGGCCGGGCTCAGGCCGTTTTCGTTCTTGGTGTTGACCCCAAGGACCACTTTTTTGCCAACAGCTCCAGCAAACAGGATTTCGCTGTAACCACTGTTGATGATGCCCTGCGTGGTGTCCCGGTAGTCCATCAGGACGGTGGTGTCCACAGCCGAGATGATCCACTCGGACAGGGGGCGGATCTGGCCATTGCGGGCCACCTGAATTTCATCGAACCAGCAAGGGATGTCCACACTGAGAGGCAGGGTGGTGCCCAGGGTGGATTTCACCTGATCCAGCATGTCGAGGTACTGGCTGGCCACGCCCTGGGTGTTGGCAGACCATTCTGGGAGCAGGTAAGGTTCCACATCCAGATGCAGGGCGGTGCCTTTGACTGCAGGGTAAGTGTTGACAAACTCTGCTGCTTTTCTGGCAAAGGCCACAGCTTTGTATTGTGATCCGGTCAGGGCCCACTCGGGGTGTCCGGTCAGCAACTCGACTTTGAACTTGCGGCCCACAGCATCCTGAATGAATGCAGCAAGCTGGGCAGGACGGTTGTGCACGTTGTATTCGGCTTCCAGGTAGATGTTGTTGATGGGGTGACTGGCAGCGAAGTTGTAGAAGGTGGTTCTGGCCTTGGACTGACCCACCAGATCCGTGTACGTCCAGACGGCAGCACCAAAAGAGAGGGCTTCAGGGTTGAATTCAGACGGGGTTTCAGAAGTGGGGGCAGGTTGCTGTGCGCAGCTGACCACAAGAAGAAGCAGAGCAGAGAGCCAGACGTGGTGACGCATATGCCTTCAGGATGCCATAAGTTTGGCTTCATGTGTTTACAATTTCGTTTCATTAATGTTGTACATTTCTCTGATCTCATTTTAGAATTTTGTTGTCTGGTAAGGCAATCAGATGAGAGTGATTTCGTTACAAATGAGATGTTTCAGTGTCTTTACCTTTCTCATCTGTAATAAAATGCTCTGGGATGGCCCTGCTGGGAGTGGATTGCTGGAACCCTTTGGGGCACACCTGAGACGGATGCACACTCTGCTGCATGCACATCGTATACACTCTTTGGGTATGCCTTGGAAGCTGGTTACGGAGTTCACGTTTGACAGTGCCCATGTGATCGTCGGTTACGACGGTCCATGTGGAAGGCTGCATGGCCACACCTACCGGGTGAAAATGGAACTGCAGTCTGAGAAATTGCGCCCGAGTGCGCACGTAAAACGCGGCATCATGGTCGCGGATTTCAAAACCCTCAAGTGGGCCAAAAAAGATGTGGAAAAAGGTGGCCTGGACCACGCCTACCTCAACGACCTGCTGGGAGACGACACCACCGCTGAGGTGATCGTGCAGCACCTCTACCGCAAGACCCTGGAGCGCATCCGGGAAAACCTTCCAGAAGGGGACGATGGCAGCGACCTGAAGTTGAAAGTCACCCTGTGGGAGACCCCTGAGTCCTACTGTGAATACTGGGAGTGAGGCCAGATGAAGTATCCGGTCTATGAGCGCTTTTACACCTGGCAGGGGGAAGGGGTCCATCTGGGCAGGGCAGCATACTTCATCCGTCTGTATGGCTGTCCCCAGAAGTGCTTCTGGTGTGACAGTGCAGGCACCTGGCACCCGGAGTATCGTCCTCCTCAGGTGGGCCTGTATTCTGCCCAGGAGCTTGCAGACTTTGTGGTTCAGGAGAGCCCTGATGGTGCGGTCGTGGTGGTCACCGGAGGAGAACCCATCCTTTTTGATCTCACCGAACTGGTGGAAAGGCTTCATGCTGCAGGACGCAGGGTGCACCTGGAAACCAGTGGAATCGCTCCACTCAAAGGGGGCATTGACTGGGTGACCCTCTCGCCCAAGCCATTTGGCATGCCTCCCCTGAGGGAAGTGGTGGAACTCACCGATGAGGTGAAAATCATTGTGCATGACCTCTCAGACATTCAGGCAGGTCTGAAGGTGCTGGAAGGTCTGCCAGATGATGCAGTGATCTGGCTGCATCCTGAGTGGTCAAAAGCCCGCGAAAAAGACATGACGGTCCTGAACGCCATCACCCAGGCCGTGAAAGAAAACCCCAGACTGCGTGCCGGGTACCAGATGCACAAAGCTTACCGTGCCGACGATCTGGACCCCCACAGCGACAAAAGGCAAATTCCCCTCGGGGGCAACCCTGAACTGGGGGTGTAAGGAGAAACATGACCCGCAAAGCTGTTGTGCTGCTCTCAGGTGGTCTGGATTCCAGCACCACCGCTGCCATTGCCAAACATGAAGATGGATATGAGGTGACCGCCCTGTCCTTCCGGTACGGGCAGCGTCACACCATCGAACTCGAACAGGCCCAGAAGATCGCAAACCACTTCGGCCTGAAGCATTTCGTGGTGGATGTGAACATCTCCCAGTGGGGGGGCAGTGCCCTCACCGACGAGTCCATTGATGTGCCGACATCAGGGACCGAAGATGGAGTCATCCCACCCACCTACGTTCCTGGCCGCAACACGGTGTTCATCTCGATTGGTCTGTCTCTGGCAGAAGCCATCGATGCAGAAGCCCTGTACCTGGGGATCAATGCCGTGGATTACTCCGGTTACCCCGACTGCCGCCCGGAGTATCTGGAGGCTTTCCAGAACCTGGCAGACCTTGCCACCAAAGCTGGCCTGGAAGGTAGAGGTGCAAAACTGAAAGCGCCACTGGTGCTGATGACCAAGGTGGACATCGTGAAAAAAGCCCTGGAACTTGGTGTGCCCATCGACCAGACCTGGTCCTGCTACCAGGGGGGAACCGAGCCTTGTGGGGTGTGTGATTCCTGCCGCATCCGGGACAAAGCCCTCATCGAAGCGGGCAGGCCGGACCTCGCCTCCAGGTACGCCCAGGAGCATCTGGGTCAGCAGTGAACGCTTCATGCAAAAGCCCCGGAGAAGTCCTCCGGGGCTTTTCTGATGCTCATTTCACTTCAAATTCGCCCACAAAGACATTTTCCTTCTGGTCTTTGAGCCTCAGCGTGATGAGCTGTTCTTTTTGCTCTTTCGTGCCAAAGTGAGTGATCAGTTTGGCCTGCAGCGTCACTGCTCCGGCAATCACCTGCTGTCGGTTGCCGTAATAATCCGCCTGGATGATGTATTTGCCCGGTTTGGCGCTTTTCAGGGTGAATTCCTCAGGTCCATAGCCTCCGGTCATGTCTCTGGAGATCCTGCCCCCCTGATAACTCAGGCGGTGCCCGTAAAACACCCGTTCGCCGTTCGGATCGGTGATCCACAGGTCCATGTCGGTGTTGTCGGCATCCCAGGTGAGCACCACCCGCAAATCCACCGGAAGGTCTTTTTTCAGGCGGCTGTCCATGAAGCTGGTGTCCAGCTTCTGGTCAGACGAGTGCAAAATGGCATTCAGTTCATTGAGGGCAATCAGTTCCACCTCACTGAAGCGGGCATCCCAGGTGCGCTCCACCACCTGATACAGGTTCTCAATGGCCTTCTGGGGGTTGTTGGCCTGTGCGTGAGCCAGTCCCAGATCCCGGAAGCTCTGCGGCTCATATGGGGCCAGTTTGACCACGTCCTCGAGCAGTGGGATGGCCAGTTCAGGATACCCCGCCTGGAGGTAACGGTAGGCCTGAATCCGCAGAATGGAGCGGTTCTCCAGTTCCAGTTCCGACAGGTTGCTCAGAACCCGCAATGCAAGGTCGTCCAGCTTGTGGTCAAAAAGCTGGTCTGCCACATCCAGGTAGAATGCTGTGCTGTTCTCATAACTGGGCCGCTCGTCCAGATAGATGCGGTACAGGTCTTCGGGTTTGGCTTCCTGCATCCTGCGAATGTAGGGGGCATCTGCCGTCCATTTCTTGAGCTGGATGCTGATCTGGTTGCCAGAATTGGGTGTACCACCTGAAGGTGCATTTGCGGCGACCTCGGCAGGTTCAGATGCATTGGGCCTGACAACAGGGGCTGCCAGGGCATTGGCAGTGGGAGCCATGTCTACTGCTACACCTGCTTCTTCCAGTGCACTGGTGTCATTCACAGCATCGAAATAGGCAGAGGGTGATGGATTCACAGGCCCTCCTGTCTTCTTCGGCGCTTCGGGTGCTTGCGGTTTGCCTTTGGGGAAATCCTTCAGCCACCAGTTCTCGTAGTCTTGCAGCAGGGCCAGCACCTGATTCTGGTGGTTCTGCTTCTGCAGGATTGTGGTGTTGTTCTGCTCCTTGTGCAGCATCTGGTACTCTGCCAGAAGTTCAGCAGGGGGTTCAACTTCATACCGCACATAATCCCGCACGCTGTCCAGCACAATCAGGGAGGTCTGGGGGGTGACCAGATTGAACTGCTTGCCCAGCCTGCGGATGGCGGCCTCATTGAAGCGCTCCTCGCCGCGCAGGTTTTCCACCTTCCAGCTTGCCCAGAGTTTCGCCACCTGTGGACTGCGGGTTTCTCCAGCATTCACCCTGAGGGTCTGGGAGGTCCCATTCACCTGAAACTGCAGCACTGCAGTGTTTTCTGTGAACTGTCCTGCCACCACCCAGGCATCGGCATCTTCATGGACCACCACTTCTTTTGCTCCTCTGGTGGTCAGGTTCTCCAGCACCTGTTTGCCGGTCAGCAGTTCCTGAAGGGCCTGTTCAGAACTGAGGCGGGTCAGGTTGATGCCCTTGCCAGAGCTTCCTGCCAGATGGTGCAGGCGCACCGGGTCACTGCTCTGGGCAGAGGACAGCGTATAGGTGGGCACATCAGAGGTCTGGATCATTGCGGAGGTCATGTTGTCCAGGCCATCGGTAAAGATCAGGCGCTCGGAGACAGCAGGGCAGTCCTGCAGGCAATTCAGGGCTTCAAAGTTTGTTCCACCGTCATACACTGTGTTTTCCAGGGCTTTGCGCAGGGCAGACCAGTTTCCGCCTTTGACCTCGAAGGTTTCTGCGCCCTCTGCCACATTTCGGAACCGCACCAGACGGACCGTGATGTCCGGGAAGGTCCTGAAGTACCCCTCCAGCAGGTCAAATTCCCGGTCATGATCCCTTTTGCGCCCAGAGAGGGAACTGTCCCACAGGAGTTCCACCCTGGAGGGTTTCTGGCGCTGCGCCTCCACCTGGGGTTTGGGAACCACGGTCATGAAGTACCTGTGGCCATTGAGGTTCTGTGTGAAGGATTGCATCCCATCCAGGGGAGGCATCACCACTTCCAGCATGCCACTTCCGGTGAAATTCACCCGGTCCAGTTGCAGTTTCTGCGCGTCCTGGCCTCTGGGTTTCAGTTCCACATCTTCCAGGTCCTCTGGCACGCGAAGTTCTGCATCAGGTGCATTCGCAACGAGGTTGACCCGCAGTCGGGAAAGCTCTGTGTAGGCCAGAGGCAGGCGGTAGATGCTTTCTCCATTCAGGCTGGTGAGGCGTTCGGAGACCACCAGTTTCACCTTTCGAATGCCCTGTGCTGGCAGAGGGTACACCCTGACCTTGTAATTGTTGCCTTTTGTGACCTGCAGCAGGGCGGGGTCCACATTCTGCCTTGTCACGTCTTCGAACACCTGTTGAGCTCTTTGTTTTTCGACGGCCACCGCTTCCCGCCACTGGCCCTCAAAATCCAGGGCGAAACCCGTCACGGTCTGGCCTTCGAGCAGGGGGAACTCCAGTTCGCCTTCCAGCACGCGGCGGTTCGGGTTGTAAAAGGTCAATTCGATTTCAGTGCGTGCAAAAGGACCACTGAGGTCCGCGTTCACCTGAACCGTTCTGAGCTGCACCGGGCTTTCCTGCGCCTGGGTGTGCACGGTCAGGATGGGCCGGGGGACAATGCTCTGGGCACTGACCTGCGGGGCCTGGGAGACCATCAGCAAAGCGGCACTGAGCAACAGCCATTTGTACATTTTTCACCTCTGGTGCAAGTTTGGAATCGGGTTCTGTCTCTGGATTTCCGGTTTTTGAATCTGGGCGGCTGACTGTATGTTAGGCCAGAAAAGTGTGAGACTTTACAGTCCATGTTAACCTTGTTATTGATGGAAAGTTTACACAACAGGTGGAATCACCTGAAAAACGCATTGCAACAGTTGCAGGATGAACAGCTTCTGCGCAGCCTGACCCCCACCAGACCCGGCAAACGTCCAGGCTGGATTGAACGGGCAGGCCAGCAGATGCTCGATCTGGCTTCCAATGATTATCTGGGGCTCTCCAGAGCAGCTTTCGTCCCAGATGATCCAGTGGTGGAAGACGCACTGCACTGCCATGCCAGTACTGCTTCCAGGCTGGTGGTGGGCAACCATCCCATCTACCCGCACCTTGAAACCCTGCTGTCGCAGCTCAAAGGCACAGAGGATGCAGTGGTTTTCGGGAGTGGATATGCAGCCAACACAGGCACCCTGGCTGCACTGGTGTCCAGGCACGATGTGGTGTTCAGTGACCGCCTCAACCATGCCAGCCTGATCGATGGCATTCGGCTGAGTGGGGCCAGACTGGTGCGCTATCCCCACCGGGACATGGACTTTCTCGAAGAGGCCCTGAGAAGCACCTCCTGTCAGGGCAGACGCTGGATCATCACGGATGCAGTTTTCAGCATGGATGGCACAGAGGCTCCCTTGCCGGAAGTGGTGCGATTGAAACAAGAGTACGGTGCCTACCTGATGCTGGACGAAGCCCATTCTGCTGGGGTCTATGGGCCTAATGGGGCAGGGCTGGCCCATCATCATGGCCTGCACAGGCATGTGGACATCCTGATGGGCACCCTGGGAAAAGCCTACGGTGCCCACGGTGCCTACATTGCAGGAGACAGGGTGCTGATCCAGTACCTGATGCAAACGGCTCGCAGCTGGATGTTCACCACGGCCCTGCCTCCCAGTGTGATGGCAAGGGCTCATCTGAATGTGAAAGCCTCTCTGAACATGCAAATAGAACGGGAGCAGTTGCACCAGCATGCCCGAATGTTCAGAGAACACCTCAGGCAACATGGACTGGACACAGGGCAGTCCAGCAGCCAGATTGTCCCTCTGATCGTGGGTTCCAATGCACAGGCCGTTCAACTGGGTCAACTTTTGCAGCAGGCAGGCATTGCTGCCGTACCCATCCGACCTCCGACGGTTCCCAGAGGCACAGCCAGAATCCGGTTCTCACTCTCTGCTGCCCACACACCACAAGACCTCCATTGGGCAGCAGAGACAGTGGTGCAGATGTGGACTGTCCTGAGGGGCAAAGCATGATGTCCATCCTCTGGTTGCATGGCTGGTCTTTCACCCCAGAAGTGTGGAAACCCCTTCAGGACCTCCTGCCCGAATTTACACATCACCCCATTTCCTATCAGGGGTGCAAAACAGCACAGGAAATGCAGCAGAAGGTTTCAGACACCATCAGGGACCTTGCGCCGGATCTGGTTGTCGCATGGTCCCTTGGGGCCACCCTTGCTCTGGGCTGTCCCTGGATTCCCAGACTGGTGGTGGTTGCAGGCACACTGCGTTTTACCGATGTCTGGCCAGAACGGGTGCTGAACCAGATGATCCGGCAGCTCCATCAAGATCCTGAGCGTGTTCTCAATGCCTTCAGACAGCACATTGGAGCTCCAGCACCGACCCGACAGGAACTCGATGCCTGGCCCACTGATACCCTGATCGCAGGCCTTGAAGTGCTGAGGGACACGGAGCAAACCCTTGAACCTCTCCCTGAACTGCTGTGGATTCATGGAGAGAAGGACCCACTGGTCAAACCTCCTGCGCACCTGTCCAGAACCGACATTCCAGAAGCAGGTCACCTTCCCATGCTGACCCACCCTGAAATGCTTGCTTCCCTGATCATGAGGTTCAGATGAATGCCATCGAGGCTTTCTCTCGCCATGCCCACACCTATGAAGACCACGCCACGGTTCAAAAGCGGGTGGCGCACAGGCTCCTGGAATGCCTGCCGTCTTCAGCCCAGATCAGGGAGATTCTGGAACTGGGTTGCGGAACAGGACATTTCAGTGACCTTGTACTCCAGAAGCATCCCACAGCCCACATGACCCTGCTTGATCCTAGTGAAGCCATGCTGGAACAGGTGAGGCGCAGGCCATGGAGTTCACAGGTCAACCTGATTCAGACCTGTGCAGAGCAGTACCGTCCAGAAGGTCCTCAGGACCTGATTGTGAGCAGCTCTGCTGCGCAGTGGTTTTCCCATCCGATCAAGGACCTCAAACGTTACCAGCAGTTTCTCAGGCCAGGAGGAACACTGGCGTTTTCCGTTTATGTTGAGGGCACACTGCAAGAATGGAACGAATGCGTCAGGGAAAGCTGCAAGAGGCATGGTCTGGCGGCTCCAGCACATCAGGGACTTCTCAGCATTGCTCGGTGGCAGAACTGGTCAGATCTGAGGTGCTTCACAGAAACCCATACCCTGTTGTACCCAGATGCATTTCAAGCACTGAAGGCCATTCAACGCACAGGAGCGGCAGGCTCAGATGTTCAGCTGCCAGCCCACGTCATGCGCGAAGCCATCCGCATTTACGGCTCCCGTTACCCTGAAGGGGTTCCAGTCACCTATCAGGTGTTTTATGGAAAGGTTCAAAAATGAAAGGTTATTTTGTCACGGGAACAGACACAGGAATTGGAAAAACGGTGGTCAGTGCCGCACTGTGCCTGAAATTGCAGGCCAGTTATTTCAAGCCCATCCAGACCGGACCAGATTCGGACACAGGCACTGTGCAGGCCCTCAGTGGAGCCTTTGCTTTTCCCCCTGTCCATCACTTCCCTGATCCACTGTCTCCACATGCTGCAGCACGCAATGCAGGAGCTTCGATTGACCCCAGCGGCATTCAGGTGCCCTCTCGGAGACCTCTGGTGGTGGAGGGAGCAGGAGGGGTCATGGTCCCCCTGAACGACAGGCACCTGATGCTCGACCTGATCCAGCAGATCGGGCTTCCGGTGGTGGTGGTGGCTTCCACCCGACTGGGCACCATCAACCACACTTTGCTGACCCTGCAGGCCCTCAGAATGGTTGGATGTCAGGTGCATGGGGTGGTGCATGTGGGAGAGCCAGACCCCATCAGTCTGGAAGCGATAGAACACCATGGAAAGAAAAAGGTGCTGTTCCAGATGCCCTGGCTGCCAGAGGTGACCCCGCAGGCCCTGCAAAAAATTGCAGGAGAGATGCATGGCTTCTGAATTCATCTGGCCCCCCTTCACCCAGACCCGCACGGCACCGGAGTCCATCAGGATCATGCGCGGAGAAGGGGCTGTGCTGTATCCCGAGGAGGGACCACCCCTCCTGGACCTGATTTCGTCCTGGTGGGTGAATTTGCATGGTCATGCTCACCCTCACATTGCACAGGCCATTGCAGAGCAGGCACGCACCCTGGAACATGTGATTTTTGCCGGGTTCTCCCATGCTCCTGCCGAAAAGCTGGCAGAAAGGCTCTGCAGCCTCACTGGCCTGGACCGCATGTTTTTTTCCGACAACGGGTCCACCAGTGTGGAAGTCGCCCTCAAGATGGCCCTGCAGTTCTTCCAGAACGCAGGTGTTCCCAGAAAGAGGCTGCTGGCCCTGGAAGGCGGATACCACGGAGACACCTTCGGGGCGATGGCGGTCGGGCACAGCTCTGGATTTTACGGGCCTTTCCAGCACCTGCTTTTTGAGGTGGATGTGATGCCTTTCCCACATGACCCCGATCACACCCTGCAATGGCTCCAGACGTATCTGCAAGAGCACGGAGACCACCTGGCAGCAGTGATTCTGGAACCCCTGGTGCAAGGAGCTTCAGGGATGCGCATGTACCCTCCCACCTTTCTGGAGGTGGTCTGTGATCAGGTCCATCAGGCCGGATGTCTGGTGATCCTGGATGAGGTGATGACCGGGTTCTACCGCACTGGAACGCTCTTTGCTTTTCAGCACACAGAAATTCTTCCCGATTTCCTGTGCCTCTCCAAAGGCATCACCGGAGGTTTCATGCCCATGGGTGCGACCCTCACCATCGAGCAGGTGTTCAGGCAATTTGAAGGGGAAAGCTTCCAGATGGCTTTTGCACACGGGCACTCCTACACTGCCAACCCACTGTCCTGTGCAGCGGCCCTGGCCTCCCTGGACCTGCTGACCTCTGCAGAAACCCTGGTGAACATCAGGCGCATCGAGCAGCAGCACCATGGTTTTTTGCAGACTTTGCAGCAACGCCCTGGCATGATGAACCCCAGAGTGCAGGGCACCATTCTGGCTTTCGAATGGCAGGGGTCAGGTGCTTATGGCTCCCAGAGCAGCCTGAACCTGAGGCAAGCTTTTCTGGAGGAAGGTCTGCTGTTGCGCCCTCTGGGAAACACCATCTACTTGCTGCCCCCTTACTGCATCACCCCAGAGCAGCTGGAGAGGGCATACCAGAGCATCCTTGAAACCCTGACCACATGAAAAATTGCCCTGCATCATCTGCAGGGCAATCAGGGGTTCAGCTTCAGTCCTGATCAGGATTCTGGACGGGTTTGTTCAGGCTTGACCCCGCAACTGCACCACCACTGTCCCGGTCCACTTCAGGAGCACTGGAGTTGGGGCTGCCCGAAGGCACCGCAGCACTTCCCTGCAAGCCCTGATCTGGAATGGGAGGGGCGTTCCTGACCCCGGCCATCATCAGGCCGAGCTGCTCCTGGGTGGCTTTCTCGGCGTCCACCTCGCCCACGATTTCCCCTTCAAACATCACCAGAATGCGGTCTGAGAGGTTCATGACCTCGGTGAGGTCTGCACTGACCAGCAGCACCGCCAGGCCCTGGTCCCTGGCCGCCACAATCTGCTTGTGGATGAACTCAATGGCCCCAATGTCCACCCCACGGGTCGGCTGACTGGCAATCAGGATTTTCGGGCTCTTGGCCATCTCACGGGCCACAATGATCTTCTGGGCATTCCCCCCGGAGTACTGGCTCGCCAGCAGGCTGGTGCTTCTGGGACGCACATCGAACTTGTCACTGCGCTCACGGGCCACCTGCTCGATCTTTTCGAGGTCCAGCAGACCCAGGAACCCGGCGAAGGGTGCACGGGTGTGCTGCCCCAGAATCATGTTCTCGGCGGTGGTCATGTCCACCACCAGACCCCGCTCGTTGCGGTCCTCTGGAATGTGTGAGACCCCGGCAAGGCTGACCCTGGCGGCATTGGCCCGGGGAAGGTCCTTGCCCTGGTACAGGATGCGCCCACCATTGATGTGCATCAGGCCCGTGATGGCCTCCACAAGCTGGCTCTGGCCGTTCCCCTCGATCCCGGCAATGCCCACAATCTCACCGGCCCGCACCGAGAAGCTCACGTTGTTCACGATGGGCTTTTTATGGCCTCCCTGCACAACAACATTTTGCAGTTCCAGAGCGATCTCTTTGGGCTGTGGTGGGGCTTTCTCCACACTGAGCACCACGTCACGGCCCACCATCATGCGGGCGATTTTGATTTCGGTGGCGTCACTCGCATCGATGGACCCGATCATCTTGCCGTCACGGATCACGCTGATCTCATCGCAGAGTTCCAGAACCTCGTGCAATTTGTGGGAAATGAAAATCACGCTGTTTCCTTGCGCAATGTAATTGTTCTTCAGGAAGGAGAACAGTTCACGTGTCTCATTGGGGGTCAGAACTGCAGTGGGTTCGTCCAGAATCAGGATTTTGGCCCCACGGTACAGGGTTTTTAAGATCTCCACCTTCTGTTGCAGGCCGACAGGGAGGTCTTCAATCTTTGCATCTGGATTCAGATCAAATTTGAACTGGTCAATCAGCTCCTTGACCCGCTTGCGTGCAGCTCCGTAGTTGATGCTGGTGCCCTGGGTGGGTTCCATCCCCAGAATCACATTCTCGGTCACGGTGAGGGGTTCCACCAGCATGAAGTGCTGGTGCACCATCCCGATGCCCTGCGCAATGGCGTCCTTGGGGTCATGGAAATGCACCTGCTGGCCATTCACCCAGATTTCGCCACTGGTGGGGGGCTGCATCCCGTAAAGGATCTTCATGAGGGTGCTTTTCCCCGCGCCGTTTTCACCCACCAGCGCATGAATGCTGCCCCACTTCACCTTGAGGTTGATGTTGTCATTGGCCAGCACCAGGGGAAAGCGTTTGGTGATGCCCCTGAGCTCGATGGCAGTTGGTTTGGCCTGCGTCATGGGCCCATACTACTGCCTTTTGATGGGTCTAGACAAGGAACAATGCGAACAATGGCAGAAGGCCAAAGGCAGAAAGCAGAAGGCCAAAACGTGTTGACTGCAGTCTTCTATTGGGTCACAGCTTCCATCACCAACACACAGCATTGCTCCAGGTGATGACGCTGCATAACAAACGGCCCTTTTCGATTCATGCTGCCCTGGATGTCCTCTGTCAGTATCAGGAGCAGGCAAAAGCCAGAGCAAAAGCTCAAGCGGCCTTCTGCCTTCTGCCTTTGGCCTTCTGCTTTTTCACGCCCCTTTGACGCCATTCCCGCTAAACTGAAATCATCCTGAGGGGGAACACATGAAAATCATGCTGATCGATGAGCCACTGCTGAAGTCCGTGCTGACCCTGGCCACCCTGATTGAAGCGCGGGATTCCTACACTGGAGGTCACACCTGGAGGGTGAGCCAGTACGCGGTGAAACTGGCCCAGGCCCTCAACCTGAGCCATGACGAGGTGTTCCTGATTGCCCTCGGTGGGATGATTCACGATCTGGGCAAGATTGCCATTCCCGATGCCATCCTCAACAAACCCGACAAACTCACGGACGAGGAATTCATGAAGATGCGTCAGCATCCGGTGGTGGGGGTCAGTTCCATGTCCGACCACCCGCTGGCAGACCTTGTGCGCCCCATGATTGAAGAGCACCACGAGCGTCATGATGGCACGGGCTACCCTCACGGCAAAAGGGGAGAGGACACCCACCTTTACGCCAGAATTGTGGCCATTGCGGACGCTTTTGATGCCATGACCAGTTCCCGGCCTTACCGCAAAGGGATGGGCATGGAAAAAGCCCTCTCCATTCTGGATGCAGGAACGGGAACCCAGTTCGATCCTGAGCTCACCCCCATCTTCACGGGACTGGGGCACAAAGGCACCCTGGACCACATCCTGGGTCACAGTGCAGAGGGCCGCCTGATGGTGGACTGCCCTGCCTGTGGTCCGACCCTGGCCCTGTCCAGAAACGACAGGGATGGGGACGTGGTCTGCTGCCCCAATTGCACCGGGAAGTACCGCATTCACCGCAGGGGAGACCATTATGAGGCTGAATTCACAGGCATCCTTGATCCTGGAATGACACCCAAACCAGACCTGGAGCAGGTGCAGGACTTCCTGAAAGACGTTCCGAAAGCCGTGTGGATTCCAGGGTGATTTTCAGGAGGGATTCACAGGGGTCTGCTGCACGTCCAGGTCAGGAAGGCCACTGGCTGGAAGCAGCTTTTTGAGCTGCTGGATGAAATACCGCACTGCAGGAATGCGCAACCCCCCAGGGCGCACAGCCAGACAGATCTCACGGTTGAGGGGTTCTTGCAGGGGCAGGATCTCGGCACCATGAGGAACATAATCCAGGGTCAGTCTGGGAGCCAGACACATCCCCAGGTTCTGGGCCACCAGATTGTACATGGTGAAGTCATCTTGCACCCGGATGATTTCGGGCGGATTCAGCTGGTGCTTTTTCAGGTATCCAGCAATGCGCTCGGCACAGTCGCCTTCTTTCCAGACCATCAGGGGTTGCCGGGTCAGGTCCTGCAGGGTGACCACCTCCCTCTGGATGCTGCCTGCAGGAACCAGCGCATCATAGGGGTCATCCAGCAACTTCCAGCTCAGGTGGTTTTCGGTCCTGGCCTGGGGAACGAAAGCCAGATCGGCCCGTCCATCATCAAGGGGTTGCAGCAGGTGGGGAACATCACAGATCTGGCTCTCGATCAGCTGGATGTGAAGGCCAGGGTGGTCCTGTCGCACCCGCTGCATGATTCTGGGCACAACGTGACTGGCGATGCTGCGGAACGTGGAGATGTTCAGGGTGCCTTCGATTTTGCCCTGCAGCAGGACCACTTCCTCTTCGATGCTGCTGATGGCCCGCAGGGCCGTGCGGGCATGCACCACCACCTGTTCTCCGGCAGAGGTCAGGCGGGCTCCAGCCCTGCCACGTAAGAGCAGGCTGACATTCAGGTGTTTTTCCAGAGCAGTGATGGACTCACTCACTGAAGATTGTGATAGCCCCAGTTGCATGGCAGCTTCTGAAAAACTGCCGGTGTCTGCCACGGCAAGCAGGGCCCTGAGCTGGGACAGTTTCATGGGTTCATTTTAGGGATTTCAGGGTGCCTGCTGGTCTGAACAGCAAGACAGCTTTCTGAGAAAAAAACACCCTCCCGGAGGAGGGTGCTTCTGATGCAACCAGGTTTATTTCTCAGGAACCTTGACTTTTCCGGAGACGATGTTTTTCTTGGCAGCTTCCACCTTGGCGATGATGCTCTGGGGCAGCAGTGCGCGGTTGTAGTCGCTGACCGCGTAACCCACGCCGCCTTCTTTCAGACCGAGGCTCACAGCGCCACCTTTGAAGGTGTTGTTCACCACGCCCTTGATGATGGAGTACACGGCGTTGTCCACACGCTTCATCATGCTGGTCAGACCGTGGTTGAGGGTCTTGGAGTTGCTGTCGGTGTCACCGAAGCGGGTCTGGTCGGAGTCCACACCAATGAAGAACATGGGGCGGCTGTCGCCAGTGCACTTGGCTTTGTAGCTGTCGGCCTTGGGCACGTTCTTGAAGAGGTCGCTCTTGAAGGTCACGCCTTTGGGCAGCTGGCTCTTCTTGATGCACTGGGTGGTCTTCACGAAGTCGATCAGACCGTTGCCGGAAGCACCAGCGGCGGCGTAGATGATGTCGGTGCCACGGGCCTTCATGGTGCCAGCAATTTCCTTGGCTTTGGCAGGATCATTCCAGGCCTGAGGGGTGGTGCCGACATATTGTGCAACCACTTTGGCTTTGGGGTTGGCAGCTTTCACACCGGCGGTGAAGCCAGCTTCGAACTTGTGGATCAGGGGGATGTCCATCCCGCCGATGAAGCCCACCACGCCCGTGGAAGAGGTCAGACCTGCAATGTAGCCCACGAGGTAAGAACCTTCGTGCTCCTTGAAGGTGACGCTCTGGACGTTTTTGGCTTCGGAAACGTCATCAATGAGACCGAAAGCCAGGTCACTGTTCTCCTTGGCGACGGTGGTGACAGAAGCATTGTTGGCAAAGCCGATGGCGAGGGTCAGGTCAAAGCCGTTCTGGGCGAAAGAACGGATGCCGCTGACCACCTGGCTGGGATCGGAGGGTTCGAAATCCTTGAGCAGGATTTTGAAGTCTTTCTCGGCGCGCTTGGCACCGTTCCAGGCAGACTCGTTAAAAGAGTGGTCGAACTTTCCGCCTGCATCGAATGCAATCCCGACTCTGACCTGTTGAGCACTGGCTGCGCTCAGTACGGCACTCAGGCCCAGCACAGCGATTAACGCAGTTTTCTTCATCTTTTCCTCCTGGGTTGTGTCCCTGTAATGACTATATGGCACATGACTTGTTTAGGCAAGAGTTTGTACCCGATGCACCGGTTTAGGGTTTCTGTCGATTGTTCCGATAAAAGCTTCATATGTAAGGAGAAAGTAAGAGTTTGGGTAGAGAATATCTGAAAATCTTCGGGAAATGCTGCTTTTTGTGTCATTTACGTCAAACGTGTGACGTTCGGAAAACAGGGTCAGGCTGTTTGGAGGTCTGGCCTTGGTGGTCCTGAGCAGTCAACTCTCAGCGGTCAGCCATCAGCAAAAGACTTCTGGTGCTCATGCCAGAGCCAAATTTGAATTGTCCTGGAAAGCAGCCGCAATGTCTGACTGAAGTGAAAGCGAAGTGGAGTTGTTGTGCTGACCGCTTTTCCAATCCTACTGGCGTGGCAGCAATCTCGCATCCGTTCCCCCACCCACCTGCACCTTTTTCGCTCAAAACAGAATATAATGGAGGAGTATGAGCAACCAGGAACGCTATTTGTCCCTCGTGAACGAGATTCAGGAGCATAACCGCCGTTATTATCTGGAAGACAACCCCTCCGTCAGCGATGCCGAATATGACCTCCTGATGCGCGAACTCCGCAGCCTGGAGGAACAGCACCCGGAATGGATCGTGCCAGAGAGCCCCACCCAGAATGTCGGGGCAGACATTGATGATGCCCAGCAGGACGCTCTGCTGGCCCGTTCTCCTTTCGCCCCGATCCAGCACCTGCACCGCATGACCAGTCTGGACAACGCCTTCGATGATTCTGACTTGCAGTCTTTTGAGGACCGCATCAACAGGGTGCTCGGGACGTCCGGCCAGTCTTACGATTACACCTGTGAGCTCAAGATTGATGGTCTGAGCATCAACGTTTATTACCACAACGGACAGTTGACCTGGGCCGCCACCCGGGGCAATGGGGTGATTGGTGAGGACGTGACCGCAAATCTCCTGACCATTCCAGGCATTCCCAGAAAGCTCGAAGGGGTGCCAGAGCACCTCGAAGTGCGGGGAGAGGTCTTCATGACCAAGGAGGAGTTCCTGCGCCTCAATGCTGAAGCGGAAGAACTTGGGGGCACGGTCTTCAAGAACCCCAGAAATGCTGCAGCAGGTTCTTTGCGTCAGAAAGACGCCAGTGTGACCGCAAGCCGCAAGCTGCAAGTGAATTTTTATGCACTGGGCAGCACCGAAGGCCTTGCCGTCCACACCCAGGGCGAATTGCTGAAGTGGCTGCAGGACCACGGTTTCCAGACCAATCCCTACTCTAAGCATGCCAGAGGCTGGAGTGAAGCTGCTGCCTACCACCGCGAGATGATTCAGGAGCGTCCGAACTTCCCTGTGGATGCAGACGGAACTGTGGTCAAGGTGGACCGTTTCGACCTGCAGAACGAACTGGGTTTCACCTCCCGTGCTCCAAGATGGGCCATTGCCTACAAGTTCCCGGTGGAAGAAGCCCGCACGGTTTTGCAGGACATCCAGATCAATGTGGGCCGCACCGGAAAACTGGCCCCTCTGGCGGTGCTCGACCCCGTGGATGTGGAGGGTTCCACCGTTGCCCGTGCCACGCTGCACAACGAGGATTTCATCAAAGACCTGGATCTGCATCTGGGCGACACTGTGGTGATTCGCAAAGCTGGTGGAGTCATCCCGGAAATCGTGCGGGTCGTCAAGGAGCTCCGTCCAGAAGGTGCAGTGCCTTTCCAGTTCCCAAAAGAATGCCCGGTCTGTCACCATCCGGTCACCCGCGACCCTGAAAACGCCGACACCTACTGTGTGAATCCAGAGTGTCCGTCCCAGTCCTACCAGCGCATCTTGCACTTCATTCACAAAGGTGCGATGGACATTGCCGGAATGGGCGAGAAAACGCTGGAACAACTGGTCAACTCGGGCCGTGTGACCAGCGTTGCTGATCTGTACGCCCTCAACATGGACACCCTCTTGCAAATCGAACGGATGGGGGAGAAGAACGCCACCAAACTCCTGCAGCAAATTGAGGAAAGCAAAACCCGCCCTCTCAGCCGCCTGATTTTTGGTCTGGGCATTCGCTATGTGGGTGCCCGCAACGCAGAGTTGCTGGAAAAACACTTTCCGGATCTGGACGCCTTGCTGAACGCCAGCGAAGTCACCCTCTGCAACATTCCTGGCCTGGGAGACCGCATTGCTGAAAGTGTCTACCACTCTCTGCAGGACCCCAACATGCGAGAGCTCATTGAGCGCCTGAGAGGATATGGCCTCAACTTCAAGAGCACTTTTGAAGCGGCAGGGGAAGAGCTTGCAGGACTGACCTTTGTGATCACCGGGAGCCTCTCGCAGCCCCGAGATGACGTCAAGAAGCGTCTGGAGCGTCTGGGTGCCAGGGTCACTGGCAGTGTCACCAAAAAAACCGACTATGTGCTGGCAGGAGAAGATGCAGGTTCCAAACTGGAGAAAGCCACCCAGCTTGGGGTCAAAGTCATTGATGAAGCTGCACTGGAAACCCTGATTGCACAGCGCAGCTGAATGCTGTGCTGACTCACCCTTTGACAGGCCCTGAACAGAGGCCTGTTTTTTGACTCTGGCAAAATACCCCCTGGGGGTATATAATCAAGGCATGAAAGTGCTGATCATTGGAGGGGTGGCAGGTGGAATGTCCGCTGCAACACGCCTCAGACGACTGAACGAAAAAGCAGAGGTTGTGGTGATCGAAAGAGGTCCCCACGTTTCCTTCGCCAACTGTGGCTTGCCTTACCACATCGGAGGCACCATTGAAGAACGAGAGAAACTGCTTCTGCAGACCCCTGAATCCCTGCATGCCCGCTTCAACCTTGATGTGCGGATTCAGACCGAAGCCCTCAAGGTGAATCCAGAGGAGCACATTGTGGTGCTCAAGGACCTGCGGTCAGGCAAGACTTATGAGGAGAAATACGACCGCCTGATCCTCAGTCCAGGGGCAAGCCCGATTCGCCCCCCTCTCCCGGGAATCGAGCATGCCCTCACCCTGCGGAACATCCCGGACATGGACCGCATCAACAGACACCTCGAAAACAGCAGGGCAGAACAGGCGGTGGTGATTGGCGGAGGATTCATTGGTCTGGAAATGGCTGAGAATCTGGTGCACCGTGGCCTCAAAGTGCATGTGGTGGAAGCTGGACCCCAGGTTCTGGCCCCCCTTGATCCAGAAATGGCCGCCCTGGTCCAGAAGGAAGTGGTCAAACAGGGAATCAAACTGCACCTGATGGATGCCCTCCATAGCATTGAGGATCAGGGAAAGCGCGTTGTTCTCAAATCTGGAGAGACAATCCCGGCAGACCTGATCATTCTTGCCATTGGGGTCAAACCGGAAGTGGCCCTGGCGAAAGACGCTGGCCTGAAGCTCGGTGAGCGTGGAGGAATTCTGGAATCGGACACCCTCCAGACCAGTGATCCTGATATTTACGCTGTTGGAGACGCCATTGAGAAAATCAACCTTGCAGGAGAGGCGGGCCTGATTCCTCTGGCCTGGTCTGCAAATCGGCAGGGAAGGCTGATCGCGGACCACATCTCGGGCAGAACCATTCATGTGGGGCATCAACTGGGGACAGCCATTGTCAAAGTGTTTGATCTGACGGTCGCCACCACAGGACTGAATGAAAAACAGCTTCAAAAAAGCGGCCGACCCTTCGCTGTTGTCCATACCCATGCAAGCTCTCATGCCAGTTATTACCCGGGTGCAGAAACCCTCAGCCTGAAACTCCTGTTCAACCGAACCACCCGGGAGATTTATGGTGCCCAGGCCATCGGTAAAGAAGGTGCAGACAAGCGCATCGATGTGATCGCCACAGCCATTCGTGGAGGGATCCTGGCCGATGAACTCAGCGATCTGGAACTCGCCTACGCTCCTCCCTACAGCAGCGCAAAAGACCCGGTGAACATGCTGGGTTACATGGCAGAAAACCTGCTGGAAGGGCTGCCCACAGTCCAGTGGCATGAAGTGAACCCTGAAGACATCTTGCTGGACGTGCGCGATCCCCATGAATACACGAGAGGCCATCTGAGGGGAGCCATCAACATCCCCTTGAACCAGTTGAGAAGCCGCCACCAGGAGCTTCCTGCTGGTCCCATTACAGCCTACTGTCAGGTGGGCCTCAGAGGGTACCTTGCCACACGCCTGCTCAGGCAACTGGGCCATGAGGTGCGAAATCTGGATGGAGGGTACACCACCTTCAAACTGGGGCGGCCAGATCAGGTGACCGAACCCGTGAAATCCTGAAATCCATCAGGCAACAGAATTGGAGGTCTCTCACTTGCCCTGAGAGACCTCCTTTTTCCCTGAGAATGTTTCAGGGAGCTTCAACCCGGTAACCCTGGCGTTTCCAGCCCAGGGTGCCTCCCATCAGGTTCAGAACTGGACCCTCCAGGACCTGGGCGAGATGCTCGCTGGCCATCTGGCTTCTGCCTCCAGACTGACAGACCACCACAACAGGTGCCTGAAGGGACGGGGCATGCTGGGTGAGGACGCCCAGAGGGATGTTGCGGGCTCCTGGCAGGTGCCCCTGGTGAAACTCGTCGGGTTCTCTCACATCAATGATTTGCGCTCCTTTCTGGAGCCAGCTTTCCACTTCGTTCGGGAAGATGTCCTGGTACATGTTCATTCCTTCAAAGTATACCCCCCGGGGGTATACGTCAATGGCTGCTTAACCCCTGAGCAGCTTCATCACCTTGACGATGTCTGCAGGAGTGGCCTCACCAGAAGCCTGACACTCGGTGAGGTACTTCTCCATGATCAAATCTCCAGTGGCTCCCAGAGCACTGCGAATGCCCGAGAGCAAAGTCAGGATTTCGGTGCAAGAGCGCTCCTCCTCGATCATTTTCTGCAGGCCGCGAATCTGGCCCTCCAGGCGGTTCAGGCGGTTCAGGATCTTCTTTTTCGGGTCGTCCATAAAACAATGATACCCCAAGGGGGTATGTGTAACGTCCTCTCAGAAAACAGGGATAAAATGCTAGACTGGATTACGGTAGAAGTACGCCAGTCTTGATGCACAAAGACTCCGGCCACAACAGTGATCTGGGGATCATGCTGAACGCTTCAGACACGGGAGGTCTCATGCTAAACATCTCAAAAGACGTGATTATCGGCATCGCTGGCTTCACCTTGCAGAATGTCAGTGGAGTGAAGTCCCCCACCAAAACCATCAAGGTGGACCGTGAACAGGACCAGGTCAGCCTGGATCTGGGCCTCACCATCAGTTATGGGGCCAACCTGCTCAAACTGTGTTCCGAAGTGCAGCGCAGCGTGGCCGAAAACATTGAACTCATGACCGGACTGAAGGTCCGTGCCGTGAATGTCACCGTTCAAAGCGTTGTAGAGTGATGCTCTGCACACAGATCCGTGGGCCACAAGCTCACGGGTCTGACGTGTGAAAAGGAAAGTGAATGTCAGATCAAACCCGCAGACAGAAAAACCAGCCCACCGGTTCCCGCAGAAACTCCCGTGAATTCGCTTTCCGGGTGATCTTCGAAGCCGAACAGGGCAAGCAGGACATGCAAGACACCTTCTCCCGCGTGCTGGCCGCCTCCAGGCAGGGAGACAGCGAAGTGTACCCCGAACTCACCCCCGAAGCCGAACAGTTCGCCGAGGACCTCGCCCTGACCTTTGACCGCAACAAGGACGGTGTGGACCAGGCCCTCAAGATGAGCATCACCGGGTGGACCTTCTCCCAGATGCCCCAGACCGACGTGAACGTGCTGCGAATTGCCGCAACCGAGATGATCTTCTTCCGCACCGATCCCCCAGTGGTGATTGAGAGCGCCATCCGCATGGCCCGCCGTTTCGGCTCCGACGAATCAGGACGCTTTGTGAACAGCGTGCTGGACAAACTCGCAAAAGGCCTGCAGGACGGCAGCGTCCCCAGACCTGTGCAGACCCGCGACGTGGAACACTCCGAGGGTGAAGAGCAGTGATCGAACTGAAAGGCGCTCCTGCCGCTGAAAGCCTGCTCCGTCAGGCCGTGCAGCGCATGGAGCAGCTTCCTTTTGTGCCCCACCTGCATGTGATCCGGCTCGGAGAGGACCCTGCAAGCGTCAGTTATGTGCGCCTCAAGGACAGAAAAGCCCAGGAAATCGGTCTGCGTTCCACCATGCATGTGCTGCCTGAAGACACCAGTGAGGCTGCACTGCTGGCCCTGATTGACCGCCTGAATGCTTCAGAAGATGCCCACGGCATTCTGGTGCAGCTTCCCCTCCCGAAACACATCAACGCCCAGAAGGTCATTGAACACACCTCACCCCTCAAGGATGTGGATGGCTTTCATCCTGAGAACGTGGGAAAACTGTGGCTTGGGCAGGAAGCACTGCTCCCCTGTACCCCAGCGGGCATTCTGGCCCTGTGCGACCACCACCAGATTTCACTTGCTGGCAAGAAAGTGGTGATCGTGGGTCGAAGCAACATCGTGGGCAAACCCCTTGCTGCCCTGATGCTGTCCAGAGATGCCACGGTCACTGTTGCCCACAGCAGAACCGTGAACCTCCCGGAGATCACCCTTCAGGCAGACATTCTGGTCGCTGCGGTGGGCAGGCCCGGCACCATCACGCCAGTCATGGTGAAAGAGGGGGCCGTGGTGCTCGATGTCGGGGTCAACCGCGTGGATGGAAAACTGGTTGGGGATGTCACTCCAGAAGTCCGAAATGTTGCCTCGGCCCTCACTCCGGTCCCGGGAGGCATCGGCCCGATGACCGTGGCCCAGCTCATGCTGAACACCGTGCTGGCTGCAGAACGCCAGAGGGGATGATGCAGGAGTTGCTGAACAACCTGTGGCTGTGGACAGGATTTGCCGCTGCCATCATTGCCCAGCTGATCAAGGTGCTGCTGGCCCTCATCCTGGAGAAACGCTGGCGTCCTGGCCTGTTCATGGAGACCGGAGGGATGCCCAGCAGCCACACAGCCCTGGTTGCAGCCCTCTGCACCGGAATCGGCTACACGCACGGGGTGGGCAGTCCCATATTTGCTGTTGCAGTGGTCTTCTCCAGCATCGTGATGTACGACGCCACCGGAGTGCGGCGGTCTGCAGGCATGCAGGCCCGACTGCTGAACGAACTGATGGTGGAAATCCGGGAACTGGTCCGGGAAGGTTTCGCCCCACAGCCCCTGAGGGTGCTGCTCGGGCACACCTACCTGGAAGTCGCCATTGGACTGCTGCTTGGCATCCTGATCGGGTACACCAGCTTTCAGCTCTTTTACGTCAGCGGACCATGAAAGTCTGCTCGACCGGACGGCCCACATTGGCAACGGCCCTGAGGATGTGCCTGCCGGTTTTCAGGTTCCTGAGCTGAATCCGGTAAGGGGCCACCGTGCTTTTCTGCACCAGTACGCCATCCAGAAAATACCGCACACTGCTCACCCGGGCATCTCCCACGTAACTGAGCACCTGCACGTCTTTCCCTGTGGTGTTCGGAAACGGCACATAACTGTACTTCGATGCCGCACGAAATGTCTTCAGGAAATAGGGTTCACTGAGGATGTGCTGGTAGGTCTTCAGGACACTGCTGCTTTTGAGCAGGTTGTAATTGGCCCGTCTGGTCACTGCATACCCTTTGTATTCATCTGCTGCAGTCATGTCGAAGTTCAGCCAGTTGATGTTCTTGATGCGCGGATATTTCAGCATGATGTTGAAATAGAACTGCTGCATCTTGGATGTGGCAAAAGCAGAAAGATCCCTGCTGCTCGATGCACTGTGGTGCTCTGCTGCATATTCCGAGACCTGAATGGGATGCCGACCCGAAAAAGTGTGGTACAGGGTCTCCAGCCGCTCTGTGGGCAGCATGTTCACCGTGACTTTTGCAGGATCTCCATTCCAGTAGTACTTGCTGTAAAGGGTGATCCCCACCCAGTCCACAAATTCCTGACCTGGATAATAATCGATCACGCTCTTGATGTCCGTGAAAGCCATCGGGGTCCAGACCATCGCCACGTTGGGGGCCTCTTCATGCATGATGCGGGCAACCATGCGGAACTTCTCCCGGTACAGGGCAGGGTCCTTGCTCCAGTTGTTCACCGAATCATTGAATTCTGAGGCCCAGCGCATGAAAATCGGCTGGTTCATGTTTCTGGCCTGTCTTGCCCACTCGCGCACCAGATCCTCTGTCACTTCTTTCAAGGGAATGCGTGGCTCAACAGCGAGATGAATGGCCGCAGTGTCTCCTGCGAGCTTCTGAACAAAAGCTGCAGGAAAAAAAGGAGACCAGGGATTGCTGTTTTCAGGTTTGCGGAAAAAATTGTACCTGAAGTACACCGCATGGGACCCCACTGCCCGGTTCACCTGCTCCAGATCTGCCTGCCCGGCAGGAGAATTCAGATCGGCCCAGATGCCCACATAGCATCCTGCAGGAGGCTCGTATTTCGCAAGTGGAGAGGGAGTGGCAATCTGCCCGGACTGCACATACAGTTCAACGGGTGCAGGAAGGGGTTTTGTGAGGGCAGATCCGCCAAGCAGGGCCGGAAGAAGAAGGGCAAGTCGAGGCACCTCCATATCAGAGCAAAAAGTGACCCCCCTGACAAGTCCATCTGTCAGGGGGAGAGGAGTCAGGGCTCAGGCTGCGTTTGCGCTGTCCCGGGCTTTTTCCAGCAGCTCCCGCAGGCGCTCCCGGGTGAAAGGGCGTTTTCCTTCCAGCAGGTCCCCGTGGTGCTCGTGCAGGTGCCAGTGTTTGCTGCCCCCCAGGAGCCTCAGGCTGATGCCCTTGTCTTCGACGTGTCTGGGGCTGACTGCGGCAAGCAGCAGGGTTTCCCCTCGTGCATTTTGCACAGAGGCACTCTGGATGATGGTGGGCAGGTCATACTTGCGTTCCATGCGGTAGATGTAATCCGGGAAATCAGACACCTTCACAAAGTTCAGGCCCAGTTCCTGGGAAAGTTCCTGCATCCAGCCGAGGAGATTCATCCATGAAACATAGATTCTCTGGGTATCTTGCATGATACCCAGAGTATAACAGTTCCTTGTGATGGATGTCTCAAGCAGCCAGGGTGAAGATAAAGTCGCTGAATGGGCGGTATCGCTGCAGGAAGCCATCAGCTTTCAGTGGTCAGCACCAGAACACAGGTGTGTCTTCACTTCAGCCAGAAAAACAGAAGGTTGATTCTCTGGCGCAGCAGAGATTTTTTCAGGGCCTGATGCCTATGCTCAAAGCTTTTTTTTTGCTGATGGCTGATCGCTGAAAGCTGACAGCTCTGGTCAGCGGCAGTCCTGCACGTAACTGCTGGCCCGCACAAAGCTGGAGGTCTCGCCAGATCCTGCTGCGGTGGCCCTCACATACAGGTCGTAATTGGGCTCACTGGGCTTCACGATGATGCTGAGCTTGGTGACCCCCACCTGATCCTGGTTGTAGGTCACAGAATTCCTGAAGGTGCCTGATTCAGGGCTCCGCAGGTAAATCTTGGTGGACCCCAGGGCAGTGTTGGGGTTGGCGCTTCCCCCTTTGGAGACCAGCAGGGCTTCGTAACTGGAGATGGCGCGGTCCACCTGGAAGGAGAAGTCATAGGTGCGCTGGTTGCTGGGGCAATACCAGACTTTCACATTGCCGGGGCGTGCAACAGGGGTGTAATCGTCATCGGAGACAATCAGGGTGCAGGAACTCAGGGACAGGGCAACAGCTGAAAATAAAAGCATCCGTTTCATGAGAGCAGCATAACAAAAGACAGTAAGAAATCTTCCAACTTTTCCTCAGGCGGTCTTCAGAAAACCTTGAGCTTGCAGGTACGTCACTGTGACACGGCAGGTAAGCACATTGAGGCATCCGGTGGGAAAATCGGTATAAGATAATCCGGTATGAACCTCAAAGATGCGCTGAGAAGCGCCGTACAACAGGCCATCGCCCACCATGGGCTCGAAATCGAGGTGGCAATCCAGGAAACCCCCGCCGACAAACCCGGCGATTACGGGACCCCGGTGGCCTTCCAGCTGGCCAAAGCACTCAAGAAAAATCCGGTTCAGATTGCAGCCGAAATCAAAGACAGCATTCAGCTTCCCGTGGGCATCGCCCGCGCTGAAAATGTGGGACCCTACCTCAACTTCTTTGTGGATGTCCCCAGTTATGTGCGGGGCCTCACTGAAGAGGACTTCGTGCCCCCTGCCCGCGAAGGCAAGGTCCTGATCGAGCACACCTCCGTGAACCCCAACAAGGAACTGCACGTCGGGCACCTGCGCAACGTGGTGCTCGGAGACGCCATGTCCCGCATCTTCCGGGCCAATGGTTATCAGGTGGAGGTCCAGAACTACATCGATGACACCGGCAGACAGGCTGCAGAGAGCCTGTTTGCCAGAGAGCACTACGGTGCGTCCTACATGGGTGAACCCAAGTACGACCACTGGCTTGGTGAACTCTATGTGCGCCTGAATGCTGACCCCCAGAAAGCCGACCTCGAACCCGGCATCCGGGAGGTCATGCACAAACTGGAAGCCGGAGAACTGCGGGAAGAAATCGAAGAGGTGCTGCACGCCCACCTCGAAACCTGTCATGCTCTGGGTGCAGAGTACGACCTGCTGGTGTGGGAGTCCGACATCGTGGGCAGCGGTTTCCTCGCCAAGGCCATGAAAATACTGGAAGAGAGCCCTTACTGCTCCCACCCCACCGAGGGCAAATACGCTGGCTGCTTCGTGATGGACGTGTCCAGTTTCATTCCCGGACTCGAAGATCCCAACCTCGTTCTGATCCGCTCGGACGGCACAGCCACCTACACCGCCAAGGACATCGCACAGCAGTTCTGGAAATTCGGGCTGTTTGAGGGGCTGGAATACAAACCTTTCACCACTGAACCCAGTGGCAAAACCCTGTACACCACCCATCCTCAGGGGAAACCCGCTGATTTTGCCCACGCCACCCGCGTGATCAATGTCATTGATGCACGCCAGAAGTTCCCGCAGACCGTGGTGAAAACCTCACTGGCCATTGCAGGACATCAGGAAGCCTATGAAAACAGTTTCCACCTTGCCTATGAAACGGTGCTTCTGGAAGGTCAAACCATCTCTGGCCGCAAAGGAATCACGGTTTCTGTAGATGAGGTGCTTGAAGAAGCCAGAACCCGCGCCAAAGCTGCCCTCAAGGACATTGAACGCTACCAGAACCCTGAAGAGGTTGCCGAAAAAGTGGGCCTGGGTGCCCTGCGTTTCTCCATGCTGAAATCCGAACCGGGTCGCCAGATTGATTTCCGCTGGGAAGCTGCACTGGCACTCAACGGGGACACTGCTCCTTATGTTCAGTACGCAGCGGTTCGGGCACAGACCATCCTCAAAAAAGCCCAGGAGGCAGGCCTGTCCCTGGAGGGTGCAGATTACAGCAAAGTCACCGACCATGAACTTGCCCTGCTCAAGTCGGTGGCCCGCTACCCTGAGGTCCTGGACATGTGTGTGCGGGACACCAGCCCACACCATCTGGTGCAATATGCCCTGGATCTGGCAACGGAACTGAACGGCTGGTACAACAAGAAAGACAAAGACGGCAAACCCGCCACCCGGGTGATCGATGCAGACGCTGGCCTCAGAGAAGCCCGTCTGAACATCGTGTTGCGCGTCCGCAAAACCCTTGAGCAGGTGCTGGGTGCACTTGGCATTGGTGTTCCCAGCGAAATGTGAACCACACTTTCTCAGAAAACCACTCCAATTCGGAGTGGTTTTTATGGTTTTCTGGAGGCAGCTTTTTGGAAATCCTCCTCATAAACAGGGGAGAGGGTCCCAAAGAGCCTGTCCCAGATCAGGGTGTAGAATCCGTAATTGTGGTGGGCGTCCTGATGGTGCTCGGCATGAAAGGTGCTGGTGGAAATCTCTTTCAGCACAGGTCTTTTGATCCAGGCCAGTGGAAAAGGCTCCACCCCAACATGCCCGAGCAGACCAAAGACCACATTGAAGGTCAGGTACAGCACCATGCCTTCGATGGTCGCTGGATAGATCCAGACTGCGATAAGCCACAACAGTCCGAATCCCAGCACTTCCAGCGGGTTCAGCACAAACAGGGTGAGGGGTCTGGGATTTTCGTATTTGTGATGGGTCAGGTGGGCCCAGGGGTAGATTTTCGGATGGTGGGCGATGCGGTGCAGCACATACATTCCCAGATCCATGCCCAGAAAGAACACCACGAAATCCAGCAGGACCCGCAAGAAAGTGGCAGGCACGGTTTCAATCCAGCCATGTCTCCACATCCACAGTCCCACAGCAGTGATCAGGGTGTTGAGCAGGACCGTCGAACAGGCCAGCATCACTTCCGTCACAGTCAGAGGAGGTGGAACCTCTGCCACGCGGTGATTGCGGTTGAGCCGAATGATCACCTCACCTGCGACAACACTGACCAGCACAATCAGGATGTTCCACACCAGAGCCCACAGGCAGGCCTGCACAAAAGGCATGGTGTAAAGGGCCTGACTGAAGTGCTGAAGGATCATGTTGTCAGTGTACCTTTTAGATCCCCCACTCAACAGGGATTTCACCCGCATGTGCGGCTTTGAGCAGCTGGTCATGGTCTGCCTGGTTCAGTTCTGCATAACGCAGTGCAAAGTTTGCCAGTGCTTCATCAAAGGCAGTTTCTTCCATCAGAAATCCAGAGATCAGAGCGGCATCACCACTGCGCGCATGGGCACGGGCAAGGACATAGGCGCACAGTTCGCTGTACTCTTTGAGGTCCTGTGCACTGAGGTCATTGATGTCGATGCTGCCTTTGCGGTCCCTGAGCTGCCGAACGTAGAAATTGCGGTTCCGGAAGGTGCTCCATCCCAGAAAGATGTCACTGTTGGCCTGCATCAGTTTCTGTCCAGCGACCACCCGCTGACCGTGGTGGCTGTATGCACTCTGGCCCAGAGCTTCTTCCAGCACACTCGGAAAGGCCTGTTTGAGTTGCAGCAGCAGGGTGTCTTTGCGGTCCTGGCCTTGCATCAGTGCGAGGTACGCCTGTCTGCCTGCGCTGCCCACACCTGTGAGGCGAAAGGCGGCATCCACAAAGGTGTACTTGCTGAGCAGAAAATGCCGGTCATCGGGAAGGCTCTCCAGATAGGTGCTGAAAAAATGCTGGAGGCTCAGATGCAAGGTGCGGTTGTCCACAGGCTCGATCTTCGGAGGGTCAGGTTTGAATTTCCATCCTGATGCTGTCCAGAGGGCCATTTTCTCCACTGCAGTCTGGGAGGTCTTGTCTTCAGCTTTGCGCACACTTTTGCGCATATGGTCCCTCGCCTCATCCAGCATGTCCATGACCCTTGTGGTGCCAATGTGGTGGTACCACACCTCCAGATGTCCCATCTTTGCAAAATCAGCGGTGTGTTCCCGGTAACTTTGCAGGGCAGCCTGCACAATGTTGCGGGCGGTGCTTTCTGCAAACCCCAGATGCAGGGCGGCCACAGCGCAACTTGCGGTGAGCCTGTACAGATCGAACTCGAAAGGTCCCGGCAGGGTCTCATCGAAGTCATTCAGGTCGAACATCATGTGCCGCTCGGGAGAGGCGTACAGGCCGAAGTTCCCCAGGTGGGTGTCCCCGCAAAGCTGCACCTGCACGCCAGAGCGGGGCAGATGGGCCAGATCGCGGGCCATCACGGCTGCACCTCCCCTGAAGGTGGCAAATGCACTTTCCAGCATGCGACCATACCGGATGGGGATGTACTTTTTCAATCGGGTGGAGTCAGAGTCCTGAAACAGGGCCAATGCGGTTTTGTTGTGGCGATCGGGCCTGAAATCTCTAAGGGCCTGCAGGTCAAAGTTGCCTCTCAACTCCTGACCTTTTCGCAGGCGCTCTTCGGGTGAAGCCTGAAAATCCAGTTGAATGTGTGCTTTCATGATTCTTTTCTCCAGTTGTTCCTGATTGTAGCTGTCTGTCTGTGCCCTGTCTGTTGCTTTGCGCCCTTGTGCCTGTACCCCAACTCCTGTAGGGTGAAACCGTGAGCCATTATCAGTTGTGTGCCATCACTGCGCGAGAACTCGGTGAGAACCCTCTGGGCAGTGCCTCCACACCGAGTGCCCTGGTCCTGCTGGCCCTGCCGCAGTCGCGCTGGAAGCAGTTTCGGGAAATTGAGCACATGTCTGCAGAGGTGCAGGAGGTGGTGCGTTCCCTGAAACCCGCCCCGACCATCCTCACCCTGAATCCCGACCCTGTCTACACCCGACCGGGCTACGTGTTTGCTGCCCGGTTGAACTGGACAGACAGTGGCATGCACCCCCAGGCCTTCATGATCACCGAAGCCAATCTGGAAGAGGCTTTTATTGCCCTGCTGCAGGAAGACTGGGGCACCCTCTCTCCCTGGGAGGTGGAGGCTCCTGAACGGATGCTGCTGGTCTGCACCCATGGCAGTCACGACTCAGCCTGTGGAAAGCTGGGGTACCCGATTTACCGTCACTTGCGTTCCCAGGCCTCTGCACACACCCAGATCTGGCGGGCCTGTCACATTGGTGGGCACCGTTTTGCCCCAACCCTGCTGGACCTGCCAGAAGGCCGTTCGTGGGGGTTTCTGGACCAGGAGAAGGCAATCCAGATCCTGAAGCAGGAGGGCCCTCTGGATGCCGTGCGTGGCCACCTGCGTGGATACATGGGCCTGTCACCTTTTGCGCAGATTCTGGAGGGTGAACTGTTTTTCCAGCATGGTTGGGAATGGACCCGCAAGCCCCGTGTGCTGGAGCTCCAGCAAATTGAAGGGGAAGTGACCAGCAAGCCTTTTCAGCAGAAGCATCCGGTGCAGAGGGCTTTCGTCGAGATCAGCACGGACACCCACCTTTACAGGGGAACCGTGGTGTACCACAGAACCGGCCAGACGGCCCTGAATTCAGGGAAAGTGCCGCTGGCCGACATTCACGAATACCATCTGGAAAACTGGTCTCAGGAAGATCTCTGAGCGTAGAGCAGGGTCCGTTTGAACCCATAGAAGACCTGATCGCCAGGATAAAGCACCTTCAGTTCTGAGAGCATGTCCATCAGGAAGGACTCTTTCAGCTCTTCAGGAAGGCTGCCCAGAATCGGGACCAGCAGGGTGCCTTTCACCCATTCCAGCATGCCTTCTGCTCCAGGGACCACATGGGGGTAGACCTTCTGGTAGCACTGGATGTCCTGCCCTCCCAGGGCGTAGAGCACTTCTGCATACTGATCAAGGGGGAGGACATTGCGGTGTGCACCTTCCGGGCTCACAAACTCCCGGTAGGGGTCTTTCTGGACAAGTTCTCGGGCAATGCGGTGGGTGGCGTGGTCGAAGTTGCTGGGGAGCTGTACTGCAAGCTGCCCTCCGGGTTTGAGCAGGTTCCACATGTGCTGGAGGACGCCTGGATGGTCCGGCAACCATTGCAGCACCGCATGGGAGAACACGATGTCATGTTCACCTTGCACCTCCCTGAGGTCCTGCATGGCAAACTGCACCTGTTCGGTGGCAAGTCCTGCGGCTTTGACCAGCATTTCTGGGCTGGAGTCAATCCCCAGCACCCGGGCATCTGGAAAACGGTCCAGCAGTTTCACTGTGAGGTTTCCCGGTCCGCAGCCCAGGTCGATGATGGATGGACGCTCAACAGGTTTCAGGTGGGAAATCAGGTCGTAAAAAGGTGCTTCCCGCTCGGCTTGAAATTTGAGGTATTGATCAGGGTTCCAGGTCATGTCTGCAGTCTAACATGACCTGGAACCATTTGTTACTACTACTGTGGTAACACCAATGGCAAAGCTACAGCGAGTCGGGTTTCATCAGGGTGATGCCCGTATCGGTGTGAATCAAACGCAAGAGACGGTTGGCACGCTCCACGAAATGATCGACATTCTCATAGAGGTACACAATCCGTCCACTGGAGAGATGCACCTGCAGGCAGCCTTCCCCAAGGTCCCGCAGCAACTGAATGTGGGTCACATTGATCACATCCAGGCCGATGGGACCATTGGCCTCCAGGGCAACGTTGGCAAAAATCAGCATACAGAGAGTTTAACAGGAAAATCTGGACAGGTGACACACCAAACCTGTGGAAATTCTTCACCCACTGTTCTGATTCAGGGCCTCCAGATAGGTCTTGATGGACTTCGCTGCCCCCATGCCCACCCCGGGCACCCGGGCAATCTCCTCCACAGAAGCCGCCTCCAGATCTGCCATGCTGGTGAAGTGCTCCAGCAGGGCCTCCTGGCGTTTTTTGCCAATTCCAGGCAGGTCATCGAAGATGCTCTTGAACATGCTCTCCCCACGGAGTTTGCGGTGGTAGGTGATGGCGTAATTGTGCACCTCATCTCGCACCGCAATCAGCATGCGCAGGGCCGGATGGGTCTCTGAGAGCAGCAATTCCCGGTTTTTCCCCACTTCCGTACCCGTTTCCAGCCACCACTGTGCTCCGTAAAGGGAAGGCAGGATGATCCTTTCTTCCCGTTTGGCGAGGCCCACCAGAGGCACTTTGATCCCGGCTTCCTTCAGGGCGTCCAGTGCAGCATTCACCTGACCCCGGCCCCCGTCAATCAGCATCAGGTCCGGGAGGGGCAACTTGTCTGACAGAGACCCTGTGAACCTGCGGTAAATGGTCTGGCGCATGCTGGTGTAATCGTCGGGGTGTTCCAGACCCTGCACCTTGAACCTGCGGTGCTGGCCTTTGCGGGAACGGCCCCCCTCAAACACCACCATTCCGGAAACAATGTGGGTCCCAAAAAGGTTGCTGTTGTCGTATCCCTCGATCCTCCACGGTCTGTCTGGCAGAGCCAGAACCTCTCGCAGGGCTTCGAGGCCCGGATGGTCCCCCCGTTTTTCCAGCAGCAAGAGTTCGGATTCCAGACTGTTCTGGGCGTTGCGCTGGGCCATGTCCACCAGATCGGTCTTGTCGCCCCGCTGAGGAATGCGCAGTTCGATTCTGCGGTCCACCTTTTTGGACAGGAAATCGGCCCACAACTCCTGGTCCTCAAGTTCGGTGGGCAGCAGAATCAGGGGGGGAATGTGGGTGGCCTGGGTGTAGTAGTCCTGCAGAAACGCGGTCAGGATTTCTTCCGGGGTGGATTCTGCCGCTCCGGACAGGAAACGCTTGTCCCGTCCGATCACACGGCCTGCCCGCATGCGGAACACCTGCACCATTGCGTACTCACCTGCCACAGCGAATCCCAGGAAATCCAGGTCTTCAAGGGTCATGGTCATGGCGTGCTGCTCTGCTCCAAACAGTTTCTCCACAGCCTGAATGCGGTCGCGGATGTGCCCGGCCATCTCAAAATCCTGTCTTTTGGCAGCCTCACGCATCTGGTCTTTCAGGGACTCGGTGACCCGGGCCACCTTGCCTTCCAGCAAAGCTTTCACGTCTTCAACAATGCGGTCATACTGGGCTTTGTCCGCACGGTTCACGCAGGGGGCCAGACACCTTCCCATGTGGTAATTCAGGCAGGGACGGTTTTTCTTCTGCATGGGATAACCACTGTTTTTGCGCAGGGCAAACATCCCATCAATCAGGTTCTTCACCCGGTGCACGGCGCTCGCATCAGGATAAGGCCCATAGTAGGAACCCCCATCCTTGATGACCCTGCGTGTCACAAGCAAGGTGGGATACTGCTCGGCAGTGAGTTTCAGGAAAGGATAATGTTTGTCGTCTTTTAGCAGCACGTTGTAATGGGGACGGTGCTGCTTGATCAGATTGGCTTCTAGGACCAGGGCTTCCATTTCATTGCGGGTGACAATGAAATCCAGACTGGTGGCGGTTTCGGTGATTTTTCCACTCTTGCCCCCGGCCTTGAAATGGCTGGTGACACGGTTTCTCAGGACTTTGGCTTTCCCGACATAAATGATGGTGTCTTCCTTGCGGAAGATGTACACGCCGGGTTCTAGGGGCAATACGGGAAGGTCGTCAAGACGCACCCCACCATTTTACATGTTCTGTTCTGATCAGAACGTAAACCATGTGGCAGACTGGATTCTGATCATCTGGCGGATGTCATGAAAAAGGGAACCAAAAAAGAAAACGAGGAAAAGTTAAACAAAAATTTCACAAATATATTCAATCCAAATTTAGATCCCAACAAGGTCCTTGCCCCTTCCAGCAAACCGCACCTCAGACTGGTCCTGTCGGTTTTCTGGCAAGTGGACCTGTGCCATGCTCCACCTTCATCGGTATGATCCAGTCCTGTTGAACCGCCATCGGAGAACCCGATCCACCTTTGCAAGACCGCAAGAAGTCCCGATTCACTTTCCTGACCCTCACCCTTATAGTGGGCTCTACTGATCTGACCGGAAAGGTTGTGCCAATGACCCAGACCACCCCAGCTTCCCGCCCCTTTCTGCCACCAGTTCCGGCAGCCATTGCAGCCATGCTGTCCATTCAGGCCGGGGCTGCTTTTGCAAAATCCCTCTTTGCCACCATTGGCCCCATGGGCACCACCAGTCTGAGGCTGGCTCTGGCTGCACTGGTGCTGGGCCTGATCCACCAGAAGGCCCTCAGAGGGATGAAATTTGAAGCCTGGAGAGCCATCCTGCCTTATGGTCTGGTGCTGGGCCTGATGAACCTGACCTTCTACCTCTCGGTGGAGCGTCTCCCTCTGGGCCTCGCCGTGACCCTGGAATTCATCGGTCCCCTGGGGGTTGCCGTGCTCAGTTCCCGAAAACCCCTGGATTACCTGTGGGCACTGCTTGCAGGTCTGGGCATCCTGCTGATCTCTCCCTGGACGCCCGGCAGCAATGTGGACCCCATCGGCGTCATGTGGGCCCTGATCGCAGGGGTCTTCTGGGGCCTGTACATCGTGATGGGTCAGAAGGTCAGCCAGCAGGCCTCGTCCCGACAGATTGTGGCTGCAGGCATGCTGATTGCCTGCATCATCCCCTTTCCCATCGGGGTTTTCACTGCGGGAACAGCCCTTCTGGAACCTGCCATTTTGCTCACAGGTCTGGCTGTTGCTGTGCTTTCAAGTGCCCTGCCTTATTCTCTTGAAATGGTGGCCCTCAAAGCCCTGCCTGCGCGCACTTTTGGCATCCTGATGAGCGTTGAACCTGCCATCGCTGCCGTGCTGGGCATGGTCTTCCTGAAAGAGCACCTGAACCTGCTCCAGTGGATGGCCATTGTCTGCGTGATTGGTGCCTCGATTGGCTCGACGCTGGGGTCCCGCAACACCACCCACGCAGAAGTGCTTAACTGATCCAGCACAGGCGGAAAGCTGCAGAACCTGCCACAATGAATCGTTATGGACGCCGTCAAGACCATCATCCACACCATCGAACAGGCCGGAGGCCGATGTTACCAGGTTGGAGGGGCGCTCAGGGATGAGCTGCTTGGCCTCCCCGGAAAAGACCGTGACCTGCTGGTGACGGGCCTCAGTCAGGAACAGTTGAAGAAGGTGCTCCCTGGCAAGGTGGGTCTGGTGGGTGCCTCTTTCGAGGTCTTCAAAGTGACCCAGGAAGGGGAGACCGTTGACGTGGCCCTCCCCAGAAACGGTCTTGATCTGGAAGACGACCTGCGTCACCGGGACTTCACCATCAATGCCCTTGCCCGCAGCACCAGCGGTCTGGTCGATCCCACCGGAGGCCTCCAGGACCTGCAGAACCGCATTTTGCGCATGACTTCCCCTGTCATTTTCGAACAGGACCCCCTCAGGCTCCTGAGGGCCATTCGTTTTGTGGCAAAGCTGGACTTTGAAATCGAGCCTGCAACCCTGCAGACCATGACCACACAGGCCCACCTGCTGGATCAGGTCTCACCAGAACGGGTGCAGGAAGAATGGCTGAGGCTTCTCCGTTGTCCGAATGCGGACGCCGTGCTCAGGGCACTGCGGATTTCACGTGACACAGGCATTCTGGACCGGATTTTTCCAGAGTTTGCCCCATGCATCGGCTTTGAGCAGCACAACCCGCACCACCAGTTCACCGTCGATGAGCACATCTTTGCAGCCGTACACCATGCTGTGCGCAGAGGGTTTTCTTTGCGCACCCGTCTGGCCCTCTTTTTCCATGACATCGCCAAACCGGCCTGTTTTTCCAGAGGGGCAAATGGAGTGGGTCACTTCTACGAGCATGAGCATGTGGGTGCCCGCATGACCCGGGAAATCCTCACCCGCCTGAAATTCTCCACCCACTGGATTGACAGCGTCAGGAAACTGGTGCGCAACCACATGCGGCCCCCCACCGACCCGAGCCGCAAAGCCCTGCGCCGTTTCATGAACGATCTCGGAGAGGCCTGGGAAGACGCACTGGACATGCGCGAAGCGGATCTGGCAGCCCACCTTGTTCCTGCAGGATTTGATCCTGAAACGTGGTCCGCAGGCATCCGTCAGGAAGCCCTGAACATGCCCCTGGTCGCCACCTTCGATGAAAGGCAGCTTGCCCTCTCGGGACACACCATCATGCAGGCGTTTCAGGTGCAGGGGCAGGAGGTGGGACGCCTGAAACAACTTGCCGTGCAGGCCATCATTGAAGGGGAACTCGAAAATCAACCCGAAGCCATCCTGGCCTTTCTGGAGCACAAAAAATGAAGCTGGATCTTTTGGGTCCAGCTTCAAACTGTTCATCTCAGATCGACCGTGCCAGCCAGGTCAACCAGTTCTGAAATTGTACGCCTGCTCTGGCAGGCTCAGGGACCAGCTGAAAAAACTGCTCAAGGTCCTTCAGGTGCAACAGTTCCCTGGGGGTGCGTTCCAGACCAAAACCACCATCGAGATCCGAACCCAGCCCGATCCGGTTCCAGCCAATCAGGCCAGCAATGTGCTCTGCATGCACCAGCAGGTCTGCAAACCCCACATCTTGTTTGGGCATCCCGCGCTTGAACCCCTTCTTGATGAACGAACTGAACATCACCAGCCCAATCATCCCGTCCATTTCCCCAATTTTGCGGATCATGGCATCAGAAAGCTGGCGGTCCGTGGGAATGAGGGCCTGGGCATTGGAGTGCGAGGCAATCACCTTCTGGTGGATCTCCACCATCTCCCAGAATGCCTGCTCGGCCAGATGGGAGGCGTCCAGCGTCAGGTTCAGGTCCCTGATGGCATGGACCAGTTCAACCCCCTCAGGCGTCAGCCCACCAGGGGCATTGGTGCCCCCAGAATAGCGGGTGCGCTCCCAGGCAAGCCCAACCACCCTGAGACCTTCACGGTGCCAGAACTGCAGGTCCGCAGGGTCCACAATCGGGTCGGCCCCTTCCATCAGCAGAATGACCCCCAGAGGGGCATCTGCATCATGGTTGTTCCAGTGCTCCAGCAGTTCACTGCCGGATGTGAGCAGCCGGATGTGCCCCTGGTCCTGCCAGCGCAGGTACTGGTCCAGTTGCTCCAGTGCAAGCGTTCTGGCTTCCTGTGCTGTCACGTACCCCTGAGGATGGTCTGTGCTTCTGGGATAGGCCCACAGGGTCCCCATGCACGCCCGCACCCCTGCCTGCTTCAGGGACTCAAAATTCACAATGGCGGTCTCACCATTCATGGACTGGGGAAGAGGCCGGGTCAGGTCCCGGCCCTCGGCAGCGTTGAACGCCAGATCGAGATGTGCGTCGAAAATCACGCTCCAATCTAACATGAAATGCCGAGAACTCAGGGCAGAAGGCAGAAGGCAGAAAGCAGCAGACTGCCATTGTCTCGTCTGGAAAAACTGCAGAGGCAGGCCACAGGTTCACACCAGCTTGTCAGGACATCCTGAGGTCCACCAAAAGCCAGAAAACCTCCCCGGAGAATCCAGGGAGGCTCGGGACGTAAAAATGTTCAGTCCTGAACGGTCAGACCAAGGTGATCCAGCACCCCATGCAGGTCATGGATGGCGTCAGGGTCACGGTTGGCACGGTCGATCCACAGGGCTTCCATGCCTGCCTGTCTGGCAGCCTCGACATTTTCGAGTTTGTCATCCACAAAGAGGATCTGCTCAGGTCGCTGACCGAGCAGTGCTGCAACCTTGCTGAACACCTCCACCTCGGGCTTGTGCACCCCCAGGGAGCAACTGGCGAAGGCCTGATCGATCAGGCCTTCGATGCCCAGGGCCACCAGGGTGGGTTCCATGCTTGGGAGGGTGTTGGACAGGATGGCCGTGGTGTACCCGTTCTGTTTGAGGATCTGCAGGACCTGTTCGGTGTCTTCGTAGGACCGCAGGAACGCCCAGTAGGGGAAATGCTTGCGAACCTGATAGGCGGTGTCCAGAGGCACACCCATGCGGACAGCCAGTTCTTCACAGTATTGCTGCCAGAAGGCTTCTTCGTCTTCGTGGGTGCGCAAATTTGGCCAGGCCAGGTCGCTGGCAGCCCACTGCTCCTGCATGGCCTTCAGGACCTGCCGGGCGGAGAGTTCGGGGTGGTGTTCGAGCACCATGCGGGCGGCCTCCTGATACACGGTGGCATCGGAGTAGCCCAGGGTTTCATCGCGGTCAAAAAGGACAGTCTGGATCATTCAGGATGTGTGAAGGCTGCGGCAGAGCGGGGAGGAAGGGACAGGTGCAGGAAGCCATTTGAGCCGCTGAGCCTGGCATCCTGACCGAAAAGGTCCTGGGTTAGGGGGGATTGCACATTCATCTTCAGGCTGAAGGTGCGACGTTCCTTCCCATTGTGCCATGCCACCAGCACTTTTTCTGTGCCGCTCTCGCGAATGAACAGTAAGAGTTCTTCCTCATAGGCAGACGGCACCGGAATCAGTTTTAATGTACCTTTACTCAGCGCTTCACTGGCTTTGCGCACAGCAATGGCTTTGCGGGTCACCTCGAAGGTGGCTTTTTCGGTTTCAGTCCAGCTTTCCTCGAAGCGCATGTCACGGCGGTTGTCGGGGTCGTTGCCGCCCCGCATGGCAATCTCGGTTCCCTGGTAGATCACCGGAAATCCGCGCAAAGTCATCAGGGCGCGAATGCCGTACTGGGTGCGTTTTGCCCCCTCTGCCTCAAACAGGTTCCCGGAGGCGAAACGGGTCACATCGTGGTTGTCCAGAAAGACGGCAAGCTCCGCAGGGTTGGTGTACTCGCTGTCCTGGTTGAGGATGGCCCGCACCTGGCTGAAACCTGCCCCTTTCATCACCGTCTGGTTGATGGCTTCCCGCAGCGGAAAATCAAACACGCTGTTCAGCCCAAGTTTCTGGAAGGCGGCGACTTTTTGCACACTGGCCGTTTCGAAGACCTCTCCAAGGGTGAACACGCCATTGGCCTGATCCTGTGCTCCGAGCTTCTGGATGAAGTCTGCTGGCACATGGCGGATGGCATCATAACGGAATCCATCCACACCCAGCTTTGTCCAGAACAGGTCGTTTTCCATCAGAAACTGGGCCACTTCTGGGTTTTCCTGTTTGAGGTCAGGGAGTCCGGCCAGAGGGCAGAACACTTCAGGGTTGCCCAGGCTTTCACAGTTGGAACCGTGAAACCAGTCCGGTTTTTCTCTGGGCAGGCTGGCATCGTATCCGGTGTGGTTGATCACCTGATCCAGAATCAGCTTCATGTCGTTGTCGTGCACGGTTTTCAGCAGGGTCTGGAAGTCCTCCAGGGTCCCAAAGTGTGAGTCTACTTTCTGGAAATCGGCAGGCCAGTAACCGTGATAAGGGGCAGTGCCGAAGGTGTTGCCCGTCTGCTGCTGGTAGATGGGGGTCAGCCATAGGGTGGTCACCCCCAGGCTTTTCAGGTAAGGAATTTTCTGCAGAATGCCCTTGAGGTCCCCTCCGTGCCAGGCCCTCAGGTCGTCTTTGTTGACCCCCTGGTTGTTGGTGGAATCTCCATCTGCGAAACGGTCCACCAGAATCTGGTACACCACTTCTCCCTGCATGCTGGTAGCGCTTCCATAACCGGCGCAGAGCGCCGCCAGAATCATCCATTTTTTCATGCCATTACTATAGCTGGAGAGCTGAGGCCTGACAAATCCCATGTCGTACAATTCGGGTCACACGGACAAGTCACTTCACCAGACAGGAGCAACGCAGTCTGAGGGTTCAGCCTTATCCATTTGCTCAACTGAAAAACAGGCAGGGATCTCCTGCCTGTTCTTGTGGAATTTTGATGTTACCTGCCCAGGTTCAGGTCCAGGCCACCACCAATGCCAATCCCGACGCTGCCAGAGCCACTGCCGGAACCGCCACCCGTGCTGCCACTTCCACCAACACCGATGTTGATGTTCACACCACCACTGGCACTGCCAGAAGTGCTGCCTGAACCGGAGGAGGTGCTGCCACTGGCCCCACCACTCACGCCACCACTGACGTTACCAGATGTGCTGCTGCTGGTCTGGCCGGTTGTGCTGCCATTGACATTGCTGGAAGTGGAGGTGCTGCCACCAGTGTTGCTCTTGGCGAACAATGACACCAGAGAAGTGGATTTGTTGTTGTAATTGACTTTGAGGGCCTGAAGCTGGGTGGTGCTGTTGACCTGTCCAGACAGCTGGAATTCCTGTTTGCTGCCATTCTTTGCGGTCACCACGACCTTGCTGGCGAGTTTCAGGTCCCCTTTGACGGTCAGTTTGCCATTGGAGTCATAGGTGCCCACAGTGTTTCCTTTGCTGTCCACCAGAACCACGGTGCTGGTTTTCAGGTCTGCGTTCAGGGTGCTGGAAGCCTGGGTGTTGGTCTGTGCACTGGCTGCACCCAGAATCAGGGTGGCAATCAAAAATGAGGTGTGTTTTTTCATGTGTTGCTCCTTTCGTTGTTCCAGACTATAGGCACCCAACCTGACAGGATCACGAGGAATTCCTAAAGTGCAAATGAAGCCCATTTCAGCCTCGGTTCATTTTTGGTGCAAATGAACCCTGTCCCAGATGAGAATGGCCTTGTAGAATGCTTGAGGCTGCAGATGTCACCGGGTGTGTGGCAGATTGTGCGGAATGGCTTTCAATCATGACTGAGACAGGGAAAACAAACTTGAATGTGGATTCTCCCGTGGTGGGAAGGTATGCTCCGAGCCCCACTGGGAACATGCACCTCGGGAATGCCCGCACGGCACTCCTGGCCTGGCTGCATGCCCGTGCGCAGGGTGGCCGTTTCATTCTGCGTTTTGAGGACCTGGACCACACGCGGGTGAGGCCCTTTGCTTACGACTCGATTCGCAAGGACCTGGAATGGCTGGGTCTCGACTGGGATGAGGAGCACATCCAGAGTGAGCGCCTTCACCTGTACGAAGAGGCCTTTCAGAAGCTGGACACCTATCCCTGCACCTGTTCCCGCAAAGACATTCTGGAGTCTGCCTCTGCGCCCCACGGTGCAGAACTGGTGTACCCTGGCACCTGCTTGCAAGGTGAGCTGAAGCCAGATCGTCCTGTGTCCTGGCGCTGGAACGTCCCTGATCTGATCATCACGGTGCAGGATCACCTGATGGGCACCCTCACCCAGAACCTGAAATCAGAGGTGGGTGATTTTGTCCTGAAACGCAACGATGGGGTATTTGCGTACCATCTGGCGGTGGTGGTTGATGATGCCCTTATGGGAGTGACAGAGGTGGTGCGGGGTGCAGACCTTTTCACGGCGACCCCAAGGCAGGTGGCTTTGCAGCAGGTTCTGGGGTGTTCCGTACCTGAGTACTGGCATGTTCCCCTGATGGCCGACTTTCAAGGTGTAAGGTTGGCGAAAAGAAATGGTGCACCCTCGGTGTCCGATTTGCGTAACAATAACATGAACCCACATGCGATTGTGTCGCAGTTGACAAAGAGTTTAGGGTACGATGTACCCGGTACAATTTCAGCCCGCGAGCTTCTTTCAAGTCCTCTAGCAAAGTTAGACAATTCGTATAAGAAATTCCTTGACAGCTCGCTATAGTGTCTCACATGAGCCAATTCAATCTCCCGACCTTTGCTCTGCCTGATGCCAGAGGCCGGTTTGACGAATTCGGCGGACGTTACGTCCCCGAGACCCTGATTCCTGCGCTCGATGAACTGAACCGCGCATATCAGGAAGCCAAAACCGATCCTGAGTTCCTCAGAGAATTCGATTACTACCTGCGTGAATTCGTGGGTCGTCCCTCCCGCCTGTACTTTGCCCGCAACCTCACCGAGCACCTCGGTGGCGCAAAAATCTACTTCAAACGTGAAGACCTGAACCACACCGGTGCCCACAAGATCAACAACACCATCGGTCAGGCCTTGCTGGCAAAACGCATGGGCAAAAAACGCATCATTGCAGAAACCGGAGCAGGACAGCACGGGGTGGCCACGGCCACCGCCTGCGCCCTGTTCGGACTCGAATGCGTGGTGTACATGGGGGCAGAAGACATCCGCCGCCAGAACCTCAATGTCTTCCGCATGAAACTGCTCGGTGCAGAAGTGCGCGAGGTCACCAGTGGCACCTCCACCCTGAAAGACGCCACCAACGAAGCCATCCGCGACTGGGTGACCAACGTGCGGGACAGCTTCTACATCCTGGGCTCTGTGGTCGGTCCGCACCCCTACCCCATGATGGTCCGTGACTTCCAGAGCATCATCGGCGAAGAAGCCAAAGCGCAACTGAAAGAACTTGAAGGCCGCGAAGTGCCTGACGTGATCATCGCCTGCGTTGGTGGTGGAAGCAACGCCATCGGTCTGTTTGCACCTTTCGCCTACCTCCCTGAAAACGAGCGTCCCCGCATCATCGGTGTGGAAGCTGCAGGGGAAGGGGTCGAATCCGGACGCCACGCTGCAAGCGTCTCCGGAGGAAAAGTCGGGGTGCTGCACGGTTCCAAGATGTACCTGCTCTATGACAACGACGGACAGATCACCCCGGCCCACTCCATCAGCGCAGGTCTGGATTACCCTGGCATCGGTCCAGAGCACTCCTATTACGCCAAGACCGGTGTGGCCGAATACGCCCCCATCACCGACGAGGAAGCCCTGGAAGCCTTCCAGGCATTCACCCGCTTTGAAGGGATCATTCCGGCACTCGAAACCAGTCACGCCATTGCACAGGTCTTCAAGACTGCGCCCACCCTCTCCAAAGACCAGATCATTGTGGTGTCCCTCTCTGGACGTGGCGACAAGGATGTCACCGAAGTCATGCGCCTGATGGAACTGCAGCAAAAAAAAGTTGAGGTGAATGCATGAGCCGCATTCAGCAAGCCTTTGACAATGCCAGAAAATCAGGCCGCGCCGCCTTCATCCCCTACCTGCCTGCCGGTTATCCCAGCAAAGCCCAGTTCGTGAAAGACGCCCTGGCCCTGCTGGAGCAGGCCGACCTGATGGAAATCGGGCTCCCATACTCCGATCCCCTCGGAGACGGTCCCACCATCCAGAGGGCCACCGAGAAAGTCCTGCGTCAGGGTTTCACCATGCTGGACTTCTTTGATGCCATCCGTGAAGTGCGCAAGCAGACCGACAAGGCCCTGCTCGTCATGACTTACTACAACCCCATCCTGGCCTGGGGCGAAGAGGCCTTCATTCGGGATGTCAAGGAAGCAGGCATTGACGGTCTGATCCTCCCTGACCTTCCCCCAGACGAGGCAGACACCCTGATTCCCCTCGCTGAAAAATACGATGTGAAACTCACCTTCCTGATCGCTCCCACCAGCACCCCCAACCGGGTGGAACTGGTTGCCCGTTCCTGCACGGGTTTCGTGTATGCGGTCAGTGTGGTCGGGGTGACCGGAGCCCGTTCCGGCGAGGCCCTCTATGAAGTGCCTGACCTGGTGAAGCTCGCCAAGCAGCACACCGGTCTTCCCGTGGCCGTGGGCTTCGGGGTCAGTGACCGTGCCAGCGCAGCAAAAATTGCCAGTGTTGCAGACGGTGTGGTGGTGGGCAGTGCCTTCATCAACACCATCGAGAAAGGGGGAGACCTCACCGGTCTGGCCCGCAACATCTTTGATGGGACCTACAAAGCGTCCTGAGTTCACAAACCACGGACCCGGAGGCCATCCCCTCCGGGTCTTTTGATGGCAGCCCTTATCAAACTCTCCCTGAACTCTTTATATTGGACTCCATGAAACCTTTTGTTGTGGGTTTGCTGCTGGGCCTGATTTCAATGCTCAGTTACCTGATGGGCCTGATGGCTGGTCTGGTGGTTGCAGTGCTGGTCTTGCTCGGATACCTGCTCTTCCTGGTCATCCGCAAAGTGGGACAGGGAGTGGATGAAGTTTGGATGGGCCTGATCCCTGGGGCCATGCTGGGTTTTGGTCTGCGTTACCTCTGGATCAGCGTGCTGCAGGCCTGAACCTTCAGAGGGAACTCCCACACCTTCAGGAGATCTGCCGGACTGGAATGATCAGCAATTTGGCCTGCCCATTTTCCTGATAACTGAATTCAATGGACTCCAGGCGTTCCGATTCACCCACATCCCGGTTTTCACTGCGGGTGTACGGGTTCATGGCGACATTGCGGGCCGTGTCCTGCGTGACAGAGGGCTCTTGGCTGGGATCGACCGTGACTTCTGGTGTGTGGGGATTGTTCAAAGCAAACGTTGTGTCGCAGTGTTTGCAGGTAAAGTCATTGACATCGGTGACCTGGGCAAGGGTGATGGGCAATTCGCGTCCGCACACCGGACAGTTCAGGCTTTCCATAAATCCTCCGCATGAAAATGAAGTGAAACCAGTATAGGAGGAAGTGGACGGCATCCCTGTGTGAATTCGCTCAGACTGGGGTTTTTCCTGAACCGCACCCGACCTGTTTTCCGTACATGGGTAGGAGGAGTTTTCCGTGATTGAATCCCAGCTTTATGACACCATCATCATCGGCGGCGGGCCTGCAGGCCTGACTGCTGCTTTACACCTCGCCTTTCACAAGAGAAAGGTGCTGGTCGTGGACCGCCGCACAGGCCCCCTCTGGTACACCACCACACCCCTGTGGAACGTGCCAGGGTTCATTGGCAAACCTGGGGTCACCATCCAGAAAACCATGCTGAAAGAAGCCCAGGAAGCCGGAGCCGAAGTGGTCAAGGACAGCATTGTTGAGGTCTCGGGTTCGGAAGGCCATTTTCAGCTGACCGGAGAAAAAGGCGTGTATCAGGCAAGGACACTGCTGCTGGCCACCGGGGTTGCCCGCCATCACCCTCTGGTGAATGGGGATTTCGAGCCCTGGTTCAAGTACGCCGCAAAAGGCAACACCTATTATTGCCCGGATTGTGAGTCCCCAGAGCTGCTCGGGCAGGATGTGGTGGTCATTGAAAGCCACAACCCCAATGGTGGGGTCTCCCAGGGCAGTTATCTTGCCGAGTTTGCATCCAGGGTGCGCCTGCTGCTCACGGGTCCCACTGAATTCAAGCCTGAGTGGGAAGCAAAACGCAAGGAACTGGGCTTTGATGTGATTGAGGGTCAGATTCAGGATGTGGAAGGCTCAAAAGGTCGGGTGCATGCCCTGATCCTGAACGATGGCACCCGTGTGGAGGCAGACGCCTATTACGTCTCCAACCCCAAGTTTCCCCGCAACGACCTTGCAAAACAGCTCGGGGCAGAAATCGGTCCCAGGGACCACATCGTCACTGGTCCCAGAGGCCAGCTCAGGAAAGCAGGTGGCCTGGACACCGAATTCATTCCTGGCGTGTGGGCGGCAGGGGATGTGCAACCGCAGACCCAGCAGGTGACCATTGCCATGGGATCGGGCAACAAGGCTGCAGTGATGATCGACCAGCACCTGACCCACCTGCAACTCCGGCAACTGGGCAAAACCCAGGATGTTGTGACAGCACACGACTGAACCGATCAAATGAAAAAACCCTGTCCTCCTGAGCAAGACAGGGTTTCTTTCTGCAGTTCAGGACTGAGGAACGACCTCAAGGGCCTGCCTGACGGTTTCTGAAATGGGGGTGGTTGCGTGACCGATCAGTCGGGTCAGGTCGTCCCGCTCCGTGAACAGCTCACCTCTGGCAATCCCGGTGTCAGAGTCAGCCAGAGCATGGGCATAACCCGCAGGAAGGCCAAACTGGACCAGCAGGGCTTCATATTCCTGGGCAGGAAGGTTGTGGTAGCTGACTTCCTTCCCGGTCTGGTGAGCGATTTCTGCAGCCAGCTCCGCCAGGGTGAAGTTGTTGCTTCCACCCAGTTCATAGGTCTGGTTTTCATGACCATCTGTCAGCAGGACCTGTGCGGCGGCCTCGGCATATTCGCTGCGGGCGGCACTGCTGATGCGGCCCTCTCCTGCAGCTCCGAACACTTTGCCCGTGGCTGCGGCCTGCTGGATGCTGCTGAGGTAATTTTCGTTGTACCAGCCGTTGCGCAGCAGGACATAAGGAACCCCGGAGGCTTTCAGGACGGCTTCGGTGCCTTTGTGTTCTCCAGCCAGCATCATTTCTCCTGCGTTGAGGATGCTGGTGTAGGCCAGGAGTTTTACGTCAGCTTTCTTCGCAGCTTCAATGACATTCTGGTGCTCCTGAACGCGCTGTCCAAAGTTGGTGCCTGAGATCAGCAGCAGGCGTTCCACCCCCTGCAGGGCAGATTTGATGGTTTCAGGCTGGCTGTAATCTAAGGGGCGCACCTGCACGCCCAGGGCTTTCAGACCCTGCGCTTTTTCAGGATTTCTCACGCCGGCAATGATGCGGGAGGGTTCGGTGCCTGCCTCGAGAAGGGCTTTGATGGTGAGCTTTCCAAGCTGTCCGGTGGCTGCAGTGACAAGAATCATGTGGGTTCTCCTGGGGAATGAGGGGGCGGCACGCTGAAACGTCTGCCGACAAGTGGGAGGGATGGTGGGAATACAGAATCTGCTGATGGGCACGCTGGCCCGATTACATGTAAAAAAATATCTTACATGCAGAGTTCTGTCAAGGTGCCAGGTCACCATCACAGAACATTCCCCAGCAAAACACCGTTTCAAACCCAATTGACCCATGCCAGAAGGTTTACCATTTCAGTGTGACTTCCAGCGCACCGAAGACCGATTTTTCCACCCAGATCAAAGACCTCAGAGAAACACTCTCCCTGGTGTGGGAAACCGCACCCGCACAGGCTTTTCTGCTGGTGATGCTGAGCGTTGTGCAGGCTTTTTTGCCAGCAGCGACCCTCTGGGTCTCCAAACTGCTGCTTGATGCCGTCACTGCAGCCATCTCCCAGCAGCAGAACAACCTCACCCAGCTTGTGGAAATCCTTCTGTTGCAAGTTGGAATCGGCATTCTGGGCAGCCTGCTCTCCACCTGGCAGGGCATGGTCAGAGAACTCTTTGCAGACAGCCTGCAAAACCGCATCTCCCAGAAAATCCTCAACAAGGCCAGTGAACTTGAAGTGGAACGCTTCGAGAACGCGGAAACCTACGACGCCCTGCAGAATGCCTACCGGGAAGTCGGAAGCCGCCCCCTCGGGGTGCTGACCCAGGTGATTGCCCTCGGGCAGGCGGTCATCACGCTGGCCTCCATCAGTGCCCTGATGGCCCGCCTGGGATGGGCGATCCTGCCACTGGTGTTGCTGGCCACCCTGCCCACCGTGTGGGTCTCCAACCGTTTTGGCATGGAAGGGTACCGCATGATCCGCCGCCGCACCCATGATGCCCGGGTGCAGAACTACCTGGGCAGCATCCTCACCTCGGACGCCCTGGTCAAGGAAGTGCGGCTCTTTCACTTCGAGCCTTACCTGCTGACCCGATGGCAGGAGTACTACCGCAAGTTCCGGGCACAACTGGTTCCCCTGGTGCGGGCCAGAAGCCTGTGGAGCCTTGGAGCCTCCATTTTCTCTGCCCTGGTCATTGCTTTCGCCACCTACCTGATCTTGCTGCGGGCGGTGGCCGGTCAGATCACCGTGGGGGATTTCTCCCTCTTCATTCTGGGGATCACCCAGGTTCAGGGACAGTTTTCCACCCTGTTGAACGGCTTTTCAGGGCTGTACCAGAACGTCATCTACATGCGCAACCTCTTTGAATTCCTGGAACTTCCTGCCCGGGACCTGGATGCCGGAGAATCCTTCAGTGGAACCATCGACACGCTGGAATTCGAGCAGGTGAGCTTTCGGTATCCCTTCACAGACCGCGACATTCTGAAAGGGGTCAGCTTCAGGATTGAAAAAGGACATGCCCTGGCCCTGGTGGGAGAGAACGGGGCAGGGAAGACCACCATCGTGAAACTGCTCACCCGACTCTTTGAACCCACCGCCGGGCGCATCCTGATCAACGGACAGGACGCCCGCACCTTCAGTGTGCGCAGCCTGCAGCAGGCCATGAGCATCATCTTCCAGGACTTTGGGCAGTACCAGATGTCCGTGCGAGAGAACATTGCCCTCAGTGACCACCCGGAAACGCAGACAAATGCCTCGGAACGGGTGGAGGAGGCCGCAGAAACCGCAGGAGCCCACTTCATTGAGACCCTGCCCGAACAGTACAGCACCCAGCTTGGACGCCTCTTCACCGGAGGCAGGCAACTCTCTGGGGGTCAATGGCAGCGTCTGGCCCTCGCCCGGCTCTACTACCGCAAAGCCTCATTGCTGGTCTTCGATGAGCCCACTGCAGCCCTTGACGCAAATGCGGAATTTGAAGTGGTTGAGGCCCTGCGCAAGGAGGCCCACTCCCGCATCACCGTGATCATTTCCCACCGTTTCAGCACCGTGCGTCTGGCCGATCACATCATCGTTCTGGAAAATGGAGTGATAGAAGAAAGTGGTTCGCACGCTGAACTCATGGCCCAGGGCAGAACCTATGCCCACATGTACACCTTGCAGGCGAAAGGATACCAGGGATGACAGAAACACGAACTTGCCCAGAATGTGGCGCAGCATGGACCAGCGGAGTGACCTGTGAAGAGATGTTTCATCAGGTGCTCGTCTGGGAGGCAGAGGATGCTGACCTCCTCTCAGAGCACTTCCTGACTGTGGCCTGCTACAACCTCCAGCATCCCGCCATGTTTCAGGACAGTGCCATCGAAAACCTGAAAGGGGGTCTGGTCCTCAGGATCGACCAGAATGCACAGGTCCCAGAACTTCGCAGGAGGGCAGCAGCTGCTTACAACGGTCCCCAGCGTGTGCTCAAACCTGTTCCAGAACGTAAATCTGTGCTTCAGGAGTGGCACATGACCATTGCAGAGGTTTATGCAAATGGAGAACCTCTGGGGGCAGCAGACCGGGTAAGGGCCTGGGGCAAGAGCACCCGGGAAGACCTCAGACCATAATAGTAAAAATAAATATTTCACAAATTTATAACAACGCCTAATATCGCACAATCTCTTGATTCACTCCCGAAACTTACTCAGAGAGGGCACCTGCAATTTCTTTCCAGTTCCGCCGACGTGCAGAAAGGCAGAGATTCCTTCTGAGAAAATTCCAGGCAATGAAATCATCTCACGCACCTTCCAGAGGCTTTTGGCATCATCTTGTGCACCTCTGGAAACCCACTTGAGCATTTGCTGACCGCTGACGGCCGAGGGCTGACCGCTCTTTGAAACGGCACAGATCCTCCAGCAAATCTTCCCACACCGCACATCTCAGCTAGACTACAGCTACAAATCAGTTTACAATCAGTTTATCCTCACACCTGTAACGGGAGCAGGCATGACACCTCAATCGGGAAGCATCAACTTGATCCACTTCAAAGGCCGTGTCGAACTGGTGCAGTTCGGCAACACGGTTGAAGTGCGGGGTTGTGGGCAGCTTGACGATGCCGGGCAGATCATCCGGGCCTATTTCTCCGGCAAGGAACTGGTCTACGAGGGCACCTGCAAGTACCCCAATGGCGAAATCAAACAGGTCCGGATTCCCATCACCCTCTGGAACCCGGACCTGGAACCTGAACAGTCCCGTGAAGTGTTTTTTGAGTCTCTGGCCCTAGACGCTGGGCATGCCTGAGAGTTGCCCGTAGGCATCCATCAGCAGGGTTTTGGCGGTTCCGAGCTGTTCCTCGGTGTGCTCTCCTTCAATCACCTTCAAAACCTGCTGAACAAGACCGCTGGCCTGTTCGGTGAGGGCGGCATCAAACACCTGGGGGGCATGCAGGGCTTTTGGCGGGCTGGCTTCCGGGAACAGCAATTCGATGGCGAGCCTGAGGTGCTCCAGGGGGCCTTGCAGGGAAGCGAGGTCCTGATCTGCAGTCTGATTCAAAAACTGCCGTAAGTGTTGTGTTGCAATGTTCATGATGTCCATGGTGTACCCATTTCAGGACATTTCCTGCCACATTGCTGTACTGGAATTTACAGGCTTCTCCTACTTTGGTCTGAAGACCTGTGCCCCTCCATCTCCTAGAGTGTCATCATGATGACTGTGCAACCGACTTCCGAATCTGGTCCTGGCAAGCTTCCAGGGTATTTTGCTGAGCTCTTCAGCGCGGTGACCTACCGCCGATTGTTCTACTTGATTGCGACTTTTCCCCTGGGCATCCTGTACTTCGTGGTGCTGGTGACCGGATTTTCACTGGGCCTGGGTCTGCTGGTCCTGGTGGTGGGTTTTCCGCTCTTCATGGCAACGGTGTGGTGCATTTTGCGCTTTGCGGACACCGAACGCGCCCTGGCCACCCTGCTCGGACAGAAACTGTACCGTGAAAAACCGATCATTCAGGCCAGTGGTTTCATGAACTGGGCGAAAGCCACCCTCAGTGATGCTGGAACCTACAAGGCCCTGCTTTACGCCCTGTTGAAATTCCCCCTGGGGATTGCTTCTTTCGTGATCGTGGTGACCTTCCTGGCCATTTCCCTGGGGTTCTTGCTGCTGCCCGTTTCCCAGCTGTTCTACCCCCTGCCCCTCTACTTTGGGGATGTGGAAATCCAGCTCAACCCTCTGGGCTGGGTGATCTGGGAAGTGGTGGCCGTGGGCGTCACCGTGCTGTCTTTGAGCCTGCTGAACCTGCTCGCCGAGGGCTGGATGCTGCTCAATCAGGCCCTCCTGACCGATTACGGCGAGGCGAAGCACGCCCAGCGTGAAGTGCAGGCCCTCAAGCAGACCAGCAGTGCCGTGGCCTACAGCGGCTCCCTGGACGACACCCTGTCGCACATCGCCGGGCAGGGCATGGAGGCGCTCGGGGCATCTGCCCTCGCCGTGACCATCAAAGAAGGCGCAAGCTGGAGGATGGGAGCATCCCGCAACATCCCGGAAACCTTCGCCCGGGCCTTCAGTGAAGCCCGCCCCAGGCTCTCCCTGCCCGACACCCTCCCGCAGGGACGTGCCCACATCGAGAAGCATTACCGCGCAGCCTGGGAGAAAGATGTCCTGATTGAACCCCTCATCCGGGAACTGCCCGATGGAAGCCTGGTGACCGTGCCGATGATGTACCAGTCCCAGCAGCTTGGACAGCTGCATGCCTTCTACCGCAGAGGTGTGGCCCCCACCCAGCGTGAACTGGAATTCCTGGCTGCCCTTGCCGATCAGGGGGCCGTGGCCATCGAAACCTCACAGCTGATCGACCGGGTGCAGGCCCAGGCCTCACAACAGGAACGCCAGAGGCTGGCCCGCGAACTGCACGACTCTGTGGCCCAGGCCCTCTACGGCATCACCCTGGGAGCCAAGACCGCCAAAGGCTGGCTGGAACGCGACCCCCAGAAAGTCAAAGAAAGCCTGGATTACGCCATCCAGCTTGCAGAAGGGGGCACCGCCGAGATGAAAGCCCTGCTCTTCAGCCTCAGGGAAGACGCCCTCGATGAAGGGGGGCTCTGTGAAGCCCTCGCCCGACTGGCCCACGCCATGAAGGTGCGCTACGGCCTGACCATCCACACCGAACTGCCCGAAGAACCCCAGCTTTCAGCCGTCAAGAAACACGCTGTGTACCGCATTGCCCAGGAAGCCACCCACAACGCTGTAAAGCACGCCAGAGCCACCGAGATGTCGATGGTGCTGCGCCAGACCGACCTCGGCTGGGAGATGGACATTCAGGACAACGGCAAGGGCTTTGACCTCGCAGAAATCGCCGGAGGCACCCTCGGACTCAAGAGCATGCGTGAACGGGCTGAATTTCTGGCCGGATCGATCACGGTCTCCAGCCACCCCGGACAGGGCACCCGCATTCACCTCGAATTCCCCCACTGATCCTCAAGGAGCAACCCCATGAAACAGATTTCAGACCAGACCCCAATGCCACAAGGCCAGAAAACCCCTTCCCAGGGACCCGATCCCCGCGTGACCCGTGTGCTCCTCAGCCTGCTCCTGATTGTGGGCGGCCTGGCCCTCCTCAGAGGCACCCTGGGTGTGCCCGTGATCAGCAACGAGAAGGCAGAGGGCACCTATGTGGAACGCGACCTCGTTGAACCCCTCAACCGGGCGAGTGAAGCCACCCTGAGCTTCAGGACTGCGAGCACCGACATCATTCTGGAAGACAACACCACCCCCGAACTCGTGGAAGGCACCTACACCGGCCCGAAAGGGGCCAGCATGGAACGCTCAGGGTCCAACTCGGGACGGACCGCAGACCTGAACTTCCACGAGCAGTACCCCAGAGGGTACCGGGGCCCCCTGGTCCTCTTCGGAGGGACGGCCCCCAGGCTGCGCCTGAACATCAACAATGAAGTGCCTGTGCAACTGAATTTCTCCACCGCATCGGGTGAGATGAACCTGGACGCCTCCCACCTGCAACTGCTGGGCCTGAAAAGCACCTCCGCTTCAGGAGACCTGCGGGTGGTTCTCCCAGAAAAGGCCGAAATGAATGTCTCCCTGAGGACCGTCAGCGGCGAACTGCGGGTGCGCAGCGAGAACCAGGACTCAAAACAGGTGAACGACGATGCCCGATTTGAAGCCTCCACCGTCAGTGGAGACCAGGACATCGAACTTGACCAGACCCGTTTTGAGCGGGTTTCGGTGACCGGAAACTCTGGAGAACTTAGCCTGACCCTGCCGCCCGTGAATGACCTCACCGCAGAAACCCGCACTGTTTCAGGGGACCAGCGCATCCGCATCCCCGATGGTGCATCGGGCACCCTCACCATCCAGAGCACCAGTGGAGAGGTGATTGTGGAGCTTCCCAGCGACCTTGATGCACGCATCACCACCAGCAGTGTTTCCGGTGAAATCATCACGGACGGCTTCACACAGCGTGGCAACAACACCTACGAGAGTGGAAATGGCACTGCAGACCTCACCATCCAGGTGAAAACCGTCTCCGGAGACATTTTCCTGAACCGCAATGGAGGACTTTGAAGTGGTCAGGGTGCTGCTGGTCGATGACCATGATGTGGTCCGCATGGGCCTGAAGATGTATTTTTCCCTCGACAGTGAAATCGAGGTGGTCGCAGAGGCCAGCAATGGCATGGAAGCCCTGGAAAGGATTCCTGAGTGTCAGCCGGATGTGGTGATCATGGACCTGATGATGCCCGTGATGGACGGAGTGAAAGCCACACGTGAACTGCGCAAGCTGCACCCCGGAATCGAAGTCCTGGCCCTCACCAGTGCTCTGGAAGAACACCGCATCCACGCTGCGATTGAAGCCGGAGCCATTGGGTACATGCTCAAAGACGCCAGTGCCGAAACCCTGCTGGAAGCCATTCATGCAGCGGCCAGGGGAGAGGTGAGGTTGCACCCGGAAGCCGCAAAACGTCTGGTCCGTGAATTCCGCAGTCCCCAGATGCGTGAGAACCTCACCAACAAAGAAACCCTGATCCTGCAGATGATCGCACGGGGCCTCACCAACAAGAACATTGCAGAGGAGCTTCAGGTCAGTGAGACCACCATCAAGACGCACGTCTCAAGTTTGCTCAGCAAACTGAACCTCAACTCCCGCACCCAGGCGGCGCTCTATGCCCTCAAAAACAACATTGCCACGCTGGAATGAATCCACCAGATTTTTGAAGGACAGCTCCGGCTGTCCTTTTTTCATCCCAGCACGGTTTTCACCACTGCCCGCACCTTCTCTTCCGAGGTGACCCAGTGCTCTTCAGAAACCCCGAATTTCAGGCGTTCCTGCACGTGCACCGGATGGCTCGCAGCCCCGGATCTGGCACTGAAATGCACCTCACGGACCTGCGTGGCCTGCAAGAGCGGGATCACATTCTGTGGGTTCACCCCACTTCCAGCAAGCACCACCAGACGGTCTCTGGCCTGACGGACCAGAGCAGCGATCAGTTGCCTGCCCTCAAAAGCAGTGGGCTGCTGCCCGGAGGTGAGGAGGCGTTTGACCCCCAGTTCAATGAGCTGCTCCAGTGCCCGCACAGGCGTTCTGCACACATCAAAAGCCCGGTGGAACGTGACAGGCAGTCGTTTGGCTGCCTGCATGAGTTTCCCCATGGCCTGCAGGTCCACCTCGCCCTGGCTGTCCAGCACACCAAACACCAGACCATCCACCTCGGCAAAATGGCAGAACTCGATGTCCGAGAGCATCACCTCAAGTTCATGCGGGGTGTGCAGAAAATCGCCACTGCGTGGTCGAACCATCACATGCACCGGCAGGGGACAGTGCCTTTTCACTTCACGAATGAGTCCCGCACTCGGGGTCAGGCCCCCTTCAATCAGGCTGGAGCACAGCTCAAGGCGGGTGGCTCCTCCCCGGTACGCCGCCATTGCACCTTCCAGGCTTTCCACGCAGACTTCAAATTGCATGGAATCAACATAGCAGAAGGTGAGACACGCAGACGTTCAGGGCTCTGGTGGTTTGAGGTCACGCCAGAAAGTATGGGGTTGAGGACCACGGATTTCACCGAGAATCCCGATTCACAGCCCAATCACGCTTCAATCATGCTGCTCAAACTACAGTGATGTCCAAGAGGATACCCATGAACCATCTCAATGCCCGCATCATCCGAGCCGACCAGGGAAAAACCATCAATGGAGCCCTGGAAGACGTGCAACTCAAACTCACCGGGATCGACACCGACGGCAGCTACACCCTGGGTCTGGTGACCACCCAGGTCGGAGGCAGCATCCCCCCGCACCTTCACCACCGGGAGGATGAACTGCTGATCCTGCTGTATGGTGAACTTGAATGCCTGACCAGCGAAGGCTGGCAGACCGCTCACCCTGGAGATGTGGTGTTTTTCCCCTCAGGGGTCATGCATGCCTACCGAAACACCGGAACCGTGGCCGCCAAGCACTGGGTGATTGCCAACCCTGCCGGGGTAGAGGCGTTTTACCAGCAACTTGCCCCCCTGCTGAACCCGAGCCCCAGCCTGAACCACATTTCCACCCTCAGCCGCAATTACGGCATTGAGTTCATGGGCGTTCTGGAGGACAAATGAGCCGTCCAAAAGTCCTGTCTCGCCTGATGTTTCTGGTGCTCCTGGTTTCGTCCTGGTACACCGTGTACCAGCAAGTCCTGCGCTGAACGTCAAATCGCCCCGATCACGGCGCACTCCCTGAAGTGGGCCTCTCCGGGCACCACCTCAGTGTGAGAGAACCCAGCCTTCCGCATCAGGGCTGCCACCTCCTCTGCGGAGAACACATGACAGGTCGCCCCCTGGCCTTCATTGGGCCAGCGGTTTCTGGGCATGAAGGTGAGGATGAGCCGTCCCCGGGGTTTCAGGACCCGCAGGCATTCAGAGAGGACCTTTTCAGGGTCCGGCCAGAAGTACAGGGAGTGCACACTGACGATCTCATCAAAGTGCTGGTCTTTGAAGGGCAGGCTCATGGCGTTGCCCTGCAGCACGTTGACCCGCCTGCGTGAAACATGCCTCAGGTTTCTTGCCCATGCCATCTGCACCATGCTGTGGGACAGGTCCAGTCCGGTCACCTGTCCAGAAGTGAGTTTTTCTGCGATGCTCCCGAGCAGTGCGCCTGCCCCAGGGCCAATTTCCAGCACCTGACTGTCCGGTTTCAGTTGCATCAATGAAAGGGTCCAGAGGGTTTCTGGGCTGTGCTGCTTCATCATGTCTCCGCCAATGAAAAACCCAGTGAGGCCCCTGGGGAGTCGGTACTGCTCATGGGTCGGGACTTTCCCGAGGGTGAGGCGGTCCAGGGTTCCGGCGAGTTTGCGTGCAAAAGTGTGCATGGGGTCCTCTCTTTCAACTGTGCAGCTCCCATCAGGGCTGTCTGGTGTCCCATGATGGTAAACCCTGAACTTCCATAGAACAATCCAGAATCAACTGACCTTTACATAGAAAACATCTATGATTAACGCATGGACATGGACCAGCTCAGGGCTTTCGATGAGATCGTCAGGCAGGGCAGCTTCAGCAGGGCGGCAGAACGGCTGTCCATCACCCAGCCTTCCATCAGCGTGCGGATTCAGCGCCTTGAAGACCAGCTTGGCGGAGCCCTGTTCCAGCGCAGCAGCAGGAGAATGGAATTGACTGAACTCGGGCAGCGGTTTCTGCCTTATGCCAGACAGGCCCTTGAAGTCATGGCTTCAGGGCTGCAGATGGCAAAGCTGACCCGCAGTGGGGAACAGGGCAGGCTCACCCTGGGGGTGCTCCCCACCCTGACCACCGGACGCCTTCCGGTGGCCATACAGCGCCTGCAACGCCAGCATCCTGCCCTCAGCTTCACCGTGCACACCGGGCACAACCCACAGGTGCAGGAGATGCTCAGGGGAGGTTTTGTTCAGCTGGGACTGCTCAACCTTCCCGCAGATGGCCCTCACTTCAGGGTGCTGCAAAGGTTCGAGGACCCGCTGGTGTTGGTTGCTTCCAGAGGCCACCCTGCAGCCAGCCTGGCCCGTTTGACCCCTGAGGACCTGCAAGACCTCCTCACTCCTTTTTTGCGCATCGACTGGAGCTGGGATGTGCGGAACTGGCAATCGGCCCATGTGCCCGTGCAGCCCGGGGATCTGGAGGTCCCTCCCATGCTGGCCCTGGACCTGCTCAGGCAGACCTCCTGTGTGGCCCTGATGCCGGAACCCTGGGTGAGGTCTGACCTGAGGGCCGGGCATCTGGTACAACTGCACGTGCGGGACCTGATGCTGCCCACCTGGGTGTGGGGGGTCTGCGTTCTGCAACATCAGAACCTGACCCTCTGGCAGGAGCATTTTGTGGAGCTGATGCAAGACCTGTAAGGAAAAAGTACGCAGAATGGCCTAATGTGCACAAAACCGTGAACGCTTAAGGCCGCCGTCACCTCGCAGCAAGACGCTCTTTGCTAGCATGAAAACGATTCCCATGACTGCTCTCACCTGGCATTGCACACTCTTCGGCGTTCCGACCCTTCGCTCGAGCGAACACACCCAGATCCTGGAGCGCAAGACGGCAGCCCTGCTGGCCTACCTTGCTCAGGAGGGACCCACCTCCCGATCGCATCTGATCGGCCTGCTGTGGCCGGACACCCGGGAGGCCGCAGCCCGCAACAACCTCGTGCACCTGCTGCGCAAACTGAAAACGCTCACCGGCACCGAACTCGTCACCGGTCAGGAGGTGCTCTCCCTCGCTGCAGAACTGCGCACCGATGTGGAAGGGTGCAGGGAGATGTTCACCAAGGGGGACTTTGCCCGCTTCAACAACGCCATGGGGGAATTCCTCTCCAGTCTCGTCTACGACGACTGCCCCGACCTTGAAGACTGGATTGCCGCCGAACGGGAACAGTGGAACGAATGGCGCTCCCAGGCCCTCCTCGCAGATGCCAACCAGCTTGAGCAGTCCGGTGAGTACCTGGAGGCTGTGGCACGCATTCGGGAACTCCTCACCCTTGATCCCCTCAATGAAGAAGGCCACCGCAGACTGATGCGCCTGCAGTACCTGCTGGGGAACCGCCACCATGCCCTGGAAACCTTCCGCAAGCTCACCACACTGCTGCGAGAAGAACTGGACGTGGAACCCCTCCCCGAAACGCTGGAGCTCGCCCGCTGGATTGAACGGGCCACCCTGCCCATCCCGGCGCAGCCCAGAAACCGCCCCGGGCTTCCCCTCACCGTGCTGCGTCCACCTGCCCTGGTGGGCCGCGAACGTGAATGGGCCCTGATGGAAAAAGCCTGGGAAAAAGGCCAGATCATCTTCCTGCGTGGAGAGCCCGGTGTGGGCAAATCCCGTCTGGCCAGAGATTTCGCTGCATCCAGAGGAAGCTACCTTGTGCTGGAGGCGCGCCCTGGCGACATGCAGACCCCTTACGCTTCTTCTGCCCGAAATGTGCGGACGATTCTGGCCCAGAATCCCGACCTGCAGCTTGAACCCTGGATCAGGCAGGAACTCTCCCGCATTCTGCCTGAACTCTCCGGTCCCACCCCCCCACCTCCCCTGAACGGCCAGGAGGACGTGCTGCGCTTCAATGAAGCCGTGCGTCAGACGGTGATCGCAGGGGGGGCAAACCTCGCTTGCTGCGTTCTTGATGACTGGCAGTACTACGATGAACTCTCCAACCAGCAGGGCGGTTACATGATCTCGGCCTCCTTTCCCCTGGAGAAAAGCGGCTTTCCCCGCTTCATTGAGTGCTTCCGCAAAGACGAGCTGTCCCCGGAAGCCGAAGAGATGCTGATCAAGCACCTCGTGGAGCCCGGACTGGCCGTCCTGATCGACGTGAACCCCCTCCCTGCGGATGAAACCCTGAAACTCCTCGCGGACCTCGGGGTGACGGTGCATCCAGGCATGCGTGAAAGGCTCAGCCAGTACTCGGGCGGCAATCCCCTCTTTCTGCTGGAAACCGTGCGCCACCTGCTGGAATCCAACCAGCTCGCCGAGGACAGCGAACTGACCATGCCCGAAAAGGTCGGGCAGATCATCGAGAAGCGCCTGCAGCGCCTTTCCAACCCCGCCCTGCAGGCTGCACGCGCAGCCGCAGTCCTGCAAACGGATTTTGATCTGGAGCTTGTCGCCGAATTGCTCAATGCCCCCCTGCTGGATTTCATCGGCACCTGGGATGAACTTGAGGCCGCACAGGTGGTCAAAGATGGCAAATTCAGCCACGACCTGATTTTTGAGACGGTGGTCCGGGCGACGCCAAAAGCCATTCAGCAACTCCTGCACCGCAGTGCTGCCCGGGTCCTCACCCAGCGTGGAGCCCCTGTGGCCCGTGTCGCAAGGCACTACCAGCAAGGGGGAGACTTCAAGCAGGCCGCCCCCCTGTACCTGCAGGCCGCCAGGAATGCCCAGCAGAGCTTCGGGGTGAAGGAATCCACCCGCTACTACCTGCTGGCTGCAGAGTGCTTCCAGGAGGCCGGAAAACCCAGAGAGGCATTCCGTGCTCTGGTGGACCGGGCGGTGGCTTTCGGTCACCTGAATGAGCGTGCCCCCCGCGAAGAGGCCCTGAAGATGCTTTTCGATCATGCCCACACCCCCATGGAAAAAGCCCTGGCCCACTTCGAGCAGGCCGAGTACCACTCCACCTACCATGAGGGGCCAGAAACCGAAGCTGCTGCACGCAAGGCCATCGAGATCATCCAGCATGAACCCAAAATCACCATTGAGGAGCAGACCCTGTGGGCCAACCTGCACGCCTCGGTGGCGGTGGCCCTGTGGATTCAGCAGCAGATCCCTGAGGCCACAGAAGCCATGCGGCGTGCTGTGGACGCCCTGGAGCCCCTCGGGGAAAGCACCAGCCTGGCCGCCAACTACTCCAACCTCGCTGTGATGCTCGACCACAACGACCGTCACAACGAGGCCATCCAGTACCACATCCGGGCCTGCGCCATCCACGAGAAACTGGGTGACCTGCCCCCTCTGGCCACCACCCTGCACAACCTCGCCGTGTCCTACTCCGAGCAGGGCCGCATGCAAGAAAGCCTGGAGATGGTCCTGCGGGCCCGCCACCTCGAACAGCAGGCCGACGACGAGCACCGGGGCCTCGCCCTCGGATTTGCTGCAACCGGACAGGCCTACTACGAACTCGGCAACTTCGGCCTGTGCCTGGAGAACTACAATCGGGCCATCGAAAACGCCCTGGAGGACACCTGGCACCGGGGCATGTTTGACGGGCTCAAAGGGGAACTCTACATGCAGATCGGGGCGTACGATCTGGCCCACGACCACCTGAAGATCAGCGCAGAGTACCCCCGCATTCCCCCGCAGTACCGCAGCCGCACCCTGATCAACCTGGGCACCCTTCATCACCTGCAGGGACTCAACCCCAACCCTTTTTTCGAGGAGGCCAGTGAACTCCTCAGCTCCTCCCCGCGCATGATCTCAAGGGCCAGACTTTGGATCGCAAAAGCAGACACCGTGGTTCCAGAAGAGGCCCTGGAACTGGGCCAGAAGGTGCTGGCCCTTGCCCTGGAAAAAGACCTCGGAGGCACGGAGATCTCAGGTCGCACCCGTGTTGCGCAGGCCCACTTCCGCATGGGGAACCACGCTGAGGCGCTGGAGCAGATCGAAAAAGCCTGCAGCTGGCTCACCAACTTCGAGCCTGCCCGCCTTGCCCGTGGAGAGGTGCTCTACACCCGCTGGCGCATCCGTGAAGCGCTGGGGCACCCGGGCACCCGTGAAGCCTGGCAGGCCGTTTCCGACTGGTTGCAGATGGTCCTCAGGAACCTCCCCGAGCCCTTCCATGCCAACTTCAAAGCCCGCAATCCGGTGGCAAAAGGGTTCTACCAGCACGCAGAACATGTCTGATCTCATGCAAATGAAAGCACCCCCACGCAGGGGGTGCTTTTTCTTTCTGGCCGTCAGGAGCGGGCTTCGGTCTTCACAGGCCGGATGCTCTGGGCAAAGGTGAAGAAGTTCTCTGGATCGTACTTTGCCTTCACCTCCTGCAATTTGCGGTAATTCTGGCCGTAATACATGTCACCGAAGTCTTCCACGTCCACATCCGGGTAATTCACATAGGCCCCTTTTGTATACGGCAGCATGTCCTTGCGGAAAGCATTCACCCAGTCGAGGTGTTCCTTTTCTGCAGCGTCATCGTCCCAGTAGGCCTGGTACTGCAGGCTGAACTGCGCTGCCCGGTGCGGGAAGGCGGTGGCCTCCACAGGGAGCCTGGACACCGCCCCTCCCAGTGTTTCAAACTGCACCAGGTTGTCCGGGGCCGGAGATTTTTCAAGGTGCTTCACAATCGTTGCAATGGCCTCATCGGAAAGGAGTTCGTAGGCGAAGGCAGAGGTGTTCTTGAACTTGCGGTGTGAACCGTGCCAGTAGGCCATCCAGTCTGGTTCAGGGTCTCCGGTGAAGAACTTCAGGCCTTCAAGGTACGGAAGGCTGTTGACTTTCATCTCTTTGGGTTTCACCTGCAAGAGGGGTTCCAGCATCTGGTGCAGGTCCTCCTCGGAGCCCACAAAGAGCCCGGAGGCCACCGCTGAACCGGGCTCTTTCTTTTCCGGTCCGTGCAGCATGATGATCGAGGTGAGCCTGGGGTCCAGCGTCTGGCCCCAGTTCTGCCAGGTGCGGATCACTTCGGGCAATTTCTCCCAGTCCCAGGACGCCTGGAAAATCGACACCTGATCGATCTTGTGGATCTGGAATTTGAAGCGGGTGATCACCCCGAAATTGCCCCCTCCGCCCCCACGGCAGGCCCAGAAGAGGTCCGGGTTCTGCTCAGCATTGGCCACCACGATGTTTCCTCTGGCATCGACCATTTCCAACTCCAGCAGGCTGTCACACGTCATGCCCAGGTAACGGGTCAGCAGGCCAATTCCACCCCCCAGGGTCAGCCCGGAGATCCCCACGGTGGGGCAGATGCCTCCCGGAAAGCCGTACCCCTGCTGGGACACCTTGGTGTAGATTTCGATCAGCTGGGTGCCTGAGCCGATGTCCACGGTGTGGTTTTCATGGTCGATGTGCAGGGTGGTCATGTCACTGACGTCAATGATGATGCCATCATCAATCAGCGAGAAGCACTCGTAATTGTGGCGGCCACAGCGGATGGCCACAGGCAACTGGTGGGCCCGGGCGTATTTGACGGCATTCTGCACGTCCTCGCGGTTCTGGCAGAACACCACCATGCTGGGCTGGCGTTCGATGCGTTCATTGAAATTCTTGCGGGCTTCTTCGAAACCCGAATCCGTTTTTCTGATGATCCGGCCGGTGAGTTCCGTCATGCTTCCTCCTGTCCCTCGGGATCAATGTGGTCGGTTTGGTCTCAGAGCTGGGCCTCATGGTGTCCTGCCTCACAGGGGTCAGCAGAATTTCACCAGACAGACGCTCTCGCTCCAAAGGATGGGGGGATTTTCATGGGGGCACAGTGCGAATTCACACATGAAAAAGGCACACCAGCTTGTAAGATATACACTTGACTCAGGTGAATTACAGTCTGATTTGATGGTTTTCATTTGAATGCAGTTCACATTTAAAAAGCATTTACGCTCACAGACCACAGGTCAGATACAGCTCCCCATTAGAACTTTATCATTCTGCAACCATAAAATGTGAACACCAGCATGTGCTGGTTGTTTTATGGAAGTGTGACATTTCTTTATTTGTAAAGCGCTTCCATTTTGTAGGTTTGAACAACCTGACACTCTCATGAGAGCGTCAGAAATGTAAACCCACATGGTCTGAACGTCTGCATTTCCTTCATCCCTGCTGCATTTCAGCATCCACAGGAGACACCCATGCCTGAACCCACCCGAGTGAAGTACGTCATCATGGTGCATGGCGGGGCCAAACCCGTCCCAGAAGAAAAAGAGCAGGCCAACCTCGATGGTGTGGCCCGTGCCCTCGAAGCCGGACACCAGATCCTGCGTGACGGGGGAAGTGCGCTTGATGCTGCAGAAGCCGCACTGCGCGTTCTGGAACATGATCCTGCTTTCAATTGTGGATACGGTTCCAGCCTCAACGAGAAAGGTGAAGTGCAGATGGACTCCGCCATGATGAACGGCGAAGACCTGCAAATTGGAGCAGTGGGCTTCGTGCAAGGGGTGAAGCACCCGGTGTCCATTGCCCGCACCATCCTGAAAAAAGAATCCACCCTGATCACAGGACTTGGGGCCCACAAGTACGCTGAGGAACACGGGCTTGAACTCTGTGACAATGACATCCTGATCACCGAGGAACAGGTGAAAAAGCTGGAGAAAAAGCAGAAGGAAAAGAACACCGTGGGCTGCGTGGCCCTTGACCAGAAAGGAAACCTCGTTGCTGCCACCTCCACAGGTGGCCTCACCGGCACCCCTGAAGGTCGCGTTGGCGACTCTCCACTTTCCGGCTGTGGCTTTTATGCAGAAAACGGGACAGGTGCAGTGGCCATCTCCGGAGACGGGGAGGAAATCATGCGTTACCGTCTGGCGAGCCGCACCATGGAAAAACTGCCCACAGTGGGACCCGAAATTGCGGTCACCAGCCTGATCAAAGAAATGCATGAACGCATCGGAGGAGAGGCTGGAGGTCTGGTCCTCTCTCCCCAGGGGGATTACGGCTGGTTCCACAACAGCAGCCACTTCCCCTGCGCTTTCGTGACTTCTGAAATGTCAGAACCGAAAGTCTACCTCAAAAAAGACGAGGAACCCCAGAAGGTGGTGAAGGAAAATGCCCGACCATAAAAGACGCAAGGAAGACAGGGTTGGTACCCTGATCATCATTGGGGGCCATGAGGACAAGGAAGGGGACCGTGAGATTCTCCAGGAGGTCGCCCGAAGGGTTGGCAAAGGCAAACTGGTGGTCACCACTGTCGCCTCCCATGAACCCGAAGGCTACTTTGACACCTACCGGAAAGTCTTCAAGGACCTGGGCCTGAAAAATGTGATGGGTCTTGATGTCAACGAGCGTGCCGATGCCGTCACCGAAGAGACCGGGAAACTCCTTGAAGACGCCAGGGGCATTTTTTTCACCGGAGGGGACCAGCTCAGAATCACCAGCCAGATCGGGGACACCCAGATGGAAGCCCGCATCCGGGAGATCTTTGCATCCGGTGGGGTCATCTGCGGCACCAGTGCCGGGGCCTCGGTGATGTGCGAAACCATGATGATTGAAGGCAAAGGGGGCGAATCCCACCGCATCGGGGATTTGCGCATGGCCCCGGGCCTCGGCCTGATCCGCGACGCCATCATCGACCAGCACTTCGCCGAACGGGGCCGCATGGGCCGCCTGCTTGGCGCTGTTGCCCAGAACCCCCGGGTGCTCGGCATCGGCATCGATGAGGACACCACCATTGTGGTGGAAGAACTCAGGTACTTTACGGTGCTGGGCAGTGGAGCAGTCTACGTGGTGGACGGGAGTTGCGTCACCCACTCCAACATCGCCGAGGGGGGAGAAGACCAGATCCTCTCCATCTACGACGTGAAACTGCATGTGCTCAGCAAAGGGGACGCCTTTGACCTGCAAGAACGCAGGCCCCTGGATGCCTGCAAACTCGACCCCGGCTCAAAAGCCCAGGATTCCAGCCCCATTCCCGAAATCGAAAACCCCAGAGCCGCTTCTGCAGCCAGCGATTGAACTGCACCCATCCCACAGGAGGTGGTGACCCATGACCGGAACCGCTGAACGCACCCGCAAACCAGCGCCTTACTCCTCAGAGCAGGCCGTCCACCTCTACCACGACGGCACCGAGCACTTCCTGCAGATCGAAGAGGACATCGCCCACGTCTACCTCGAAGCCCCACCTGAAATGGAAGAGGGCCAGGTGATGAGTTTCCGGCATGGAGACGCCCAGTTCGATGACCTCACCAGAGAAGAAGATGGCCGCTGGAAAGCCACCATCCCCCTGCAGAAACACCAGAACACCCAGTACCGCTTCAAGGTGCAGGTCTCAGGACGCACCTACTGGCTCAGTCAGGCCGGAGTGAGTCCCGGACCGACCCCCTTCATGCAGGACTTCAAGATCTCCCGTTTCACCCCACCCCAGTGGGTGCACGACCGGGTGTTCTACCAGATCTTCCCGGACCGCTTCAAGAACGGAGACCCCTCCATCAACCTGAAAAGCGGCGAGTACAAATACGAGGACAGGGCGGTGGTGAGCCGCAAGTGGTACATGGACCCCAACACCAGCATGGGGGCCAACGAGTACTTCGGCGGCGACCTTGAAGGCATCCGCATCAGCATGGATTACTTCCATGACCTCGGGGTGAACGCCCTGTACCTGAATCCCATCTTCCAGAGCCCCTCGGTGCACGCCTACGACACCCAGGATTACTTCAGAATCGACGAGCACTTCGGCACCAACGAAGGCTTTGCGAAGCTGGTCGAGGAACTCCACCAGAACGACATCCGCATCCTGCTGGACGGGGTGTTCAACCACACCGGAAGCTGGCACAAATGGATGAACCGTGAACGCATCTACAGCGAACCCGGTGCCTTCCAGGGCGGTCCAACCCGCGAATATTACACCTACCTCAGCGATGAACCTGAGGCCTACATGGCCTGGTTTGGATTCCCCACCCTCCCCAAACTCAATTACGCCAACAAGGACGTGATGGAGCAGATGATCACGGGCAAGAACTCGGTGGTCCGCCACTGGCTGAAAGCACCGTACAACATCGATGGCTGGAGGCTCGATGCTGCTCCTGTGATTGGCAAGCATGGCACCGACGAAGGCAACCACGAGGTCATCCAGGCCATCTGGAAGAGTGCCCGCGAAGAAAACCCAGAAGCCTACATCATCGGAGAGCACTTCGGGGACGCACTGGCCTGGTTGCAGGGAGGCGAGGAAGATGGGGCCATGAACTACTACGGCTTCACCATCCCCACCTGGGCTTTCCTGGGTGGCGAAGACGAAAGTGGCAAACTCGTCTACATGGACGCCGCCGAGTACGCCCGCAACGTCATGCATTACCTGAGTTTCATCCCCTTCCAGAATCAACTGGCCCTCTTCAACAGCCTGTGCTCCCACGACACCAAGCGCTTTTCTTCCATCTGCCAGGACCTGGAGCACCGAAAACTCGGGGCCACCATGCTCTTTGCCCACATTGGTGTGCCCTGCATCTACTACGGAGATGAAATTGGCCTGGAAGGCGAAGGAGACCCCCTCTCCCGCCGCACCATGCCCTGGGACTGGAAGGAACTCTGGGAAACGGGACTGTACGACCACTACAAACAACTTGCCCGCATCCGCAAACAGGAAAAGGCCTTGCAGAAAGGCAGTTACGCCATCCTGGACGCTGAGGGTGACGCCCTGGTGATCCAGCGCCGCCATGGCAACGAATTTGTTCGTGTGGTGCTCACCCGTGGAGCCCCTTTCACCCACACGCTGGATGGCCGCTGGACCAACCTGCTGGACGGCAGTGAAGTGCAGGGAGAAGTGCACCTACATGGCACCGGAGCCCTGATCCTCAAGAAGCAATAAGCAGAAAGAGTAAGCCGGGCAGCAGTCCATTCCCATTGGTAGAACCCTTTACAGTGCCTGACCCACCTGCCGTGTCACAGTGGCAACGTGAAGTCAGGCACTCCCCCTGAATCTGCTGGAGGCCCAACATGACCGACCCTCAACTCTGGGACACCCTGATCATTGGCGGAGGACCCGCCGGACTCGCCGCCGCCCTGCACCTCGCCTTTCACCACAGGAGCGTGCTGGTGGTGGACCGGGGGTCAGGTCCCCTCCACCACATCCGCACGCCCATCTTCAATTTGCCGGGCTTCACTGGCAAGAGTGGCCAGGAGATCCTGCAGGGCCTCGAACAGGAAGCCCTGAAAGCCGGAGCCCGACTCACCCGGGACAGCATCGAGCAGATTGAAGGTTCAGCAGGACACTTCATCCTCAAAGGCAAGGAGCACACCTACCACGCCCGGACCCTGCTGATCGCCACAGGCATTACCAGGCACCACCCTCTGATCGATGGGGATTACCGCACCTGGCTTCCCTACGCAGGCAAAGGCAACACCTTCTACTGCCCCGATTGTGAAGCCCCGGCACTGCTCGGGAAGCATGTGGTGGTCATTGAGTCGGTCAAACTCAAAGCTGCCCTGTCCACCGCAAAGCGCATCATGGAATTTGCTGCCACCGTGCGGGTCCTGCTCACCGACGGAGCAGATGCCGCACACCCAGAAACCTACCTGGACGATTCCTGCGAGGTCATCCAGGGCAACATCACTGCTGTGGAAGGGGAGAACGGGGTTGTGGAAGCGCTGGTGCTGGAAAGTGGCACCCGCATCACCGCCGACGCCTATTACGTCTCCAACCGCAAACTGCCCCGCAACCAGCTGGTGCAAACCCTGGGAGGGGACCTGGATGAAAGGGGCCACCCCCGCACAGGCCCAAGAGGGCAACTGATCCGCCAGGATGGGGGAGAGGAGGATTACATTGAAGGCATCTGGGTGGCAGGCGACCTGCTCCCGCAGACCCAGCAGACCACCATCGCCATGGGATCAGGCAACAAATCTGCGGTGATGATCGACCAGTACCTGACCCAGCAGCACATCCGGCAACTGGGCAAAGCTCAGGATGCAGATAACGCTCTGAAAACCTGACAGAACACCTCACAAACCTGGGCTGAGGGTCAGAAAATGCTGGTCGTGGATCTTTGTTTGAAAAATGAGAAGAATAATAAATTCACAAATTAATTAACATACCAATTTTTGCACAATCCTTTCCAAACTCCAACACAAGACCAAACCAAACCCAGCCCAAAAGCCCTGTGGGCTCAGACAGGGGAGATGCCAGCCTTTAACTCCATCTCCTTCCTTGGTGTTTTGCTGTCGCTGGTCAGGAGATGCAAATGTAAGACGTCTTGTTCTGGGTCAAAAAGAAATCTGGGTCTTGCAAGTCGGTATAAATCTCAACGGTAGTCGTGGGATTCACCTGAACCGCTGGATGTGTGGGCCTGTCGGGGCGCACATCATAAATGATGTCTCCCACCCAGAGCATCCCCTCTGGAACGGTCAGGTTCACTGTGGCCAGGTGGGTGTATGTGCCCTGGAAGCACCCTGATCTGGACTTGTAGAAACGCAGGGTCTTCTGGGTCTCTTCGCCCAACTCAAGTGTCAGGGTGTGTTCACCACGGGTCATGATCCATGGGGTTCCGTCTGGCAACAGGACCACCTCTTTGAAGTCGTGGTCTCCGTGTTCTCTGGCTGCTGTGATCCAGAATCCATAGGCGTACTCGAAGGGCTCTGCCTGAATCTCAAACAGCATTGTTGGCTGGTCCATGCGTTCTCCTTGTTGTAGTTTGAGCTGCCCTGCTGGCCCCTGCAAGTCCTCTGGTGGTTTTTCTGTGGCGTTGGTGTATGTGATCGACTGCAGGCTTTAAACGTTTCAAACGTGTCTCTAAACTGATTTTATGCCTGATCCCCTGGAGGCATTCCGTGCTGGCATTCTGCTGGTCCAGTATCCTTTTCATGCCCGGGATTACTTTTCGCATGGGTGGCCCAGAGAAAGGTTTCATTTTGATGGGGTGGTGTGTGCCCGGTATGCTTTCGAAATCCAGGTGCTGCGGGAGGTTTACCCTGAGCTTTCCCACTGGCGGGACGATGAGCTGGTGGCGGTGTGGGAGGACTGGTCGCAGTTGTGTGGGTCTTCCTGGCTGGGGTCTTTCGCAGAGCGGGACGTGTTTTTTTTGAGCATGGTGTTCATGCGTTGTGAGCGGCGTGGGGTGTGGCCGCCGGAGTGGTCGAGTGTGCATCATTATGCCCAAGGTGGATGGCGGGAGGATGTGCGGATGCTGGAGCAGTTCGGGGTGGTGGACTGTGAGTATCGCAACCTGAGTCTGCCTGCGTCCTGAAGGTCACCCTGGTTACTTCGTGGCTGCTGGTCCTGTGGTGGAATGGCTCATGCCTGATTCGTCTTCTTTTGCCGGTCAGCGGGCTGCGACGCTGGGCCTGATCATTGGGGTTTTTCTGGCGGCCCTGGAGTCTTCGGTGGTGGCGACGGCCATGCCGACGGTGATCCGTGAGCTTGGGGGGCAGCAGCTTTATGCGCTTCCTTTTGCGGTGTATTTGCTGGTGAGCACGGTGTCGAATCCCCTGTGGGGTCGGGCTTCGGATTTGCGGAGCCGCAAGGGGCTGTATCTGGTGGGGATTCTGGTTTTTCTGCTGGGTTCGGTGTTGTGTGGTGCCTCGACATCGATGGTGTTTCTGATTGTCGCGCGTGCCGTGCAGGGGGTGGGTGCGGGGGCGGTCTTGCCGATCACCCTCACCATCATTGGGTCGATGTACTCCGGGCGGGACCGGGCGAGGGTGCAGGCGTTCATTTCGAGCGTGTGGGGGATCAGTGGTCTGCTGGGTCCGTTGCTCGGGGGCCTGATGGTGGATCACCTGTCCTGGCGGTGGGTGTTTTATTTGTGTGTGCCGTTTGGTGTGCTGGCGTTTTTTCTGGTGTGGCGGAACCTGCGGGAGGCGTCGGAGGTGCGTTCAGGTGAACTGGACTGGACGGGGGGGTTGCTGTTCATGCTGGGGAGTGGCCTGATGGTGTGGGGTCTGGAGTTTCATTTGTGGTGGATGGTGGGTCTGAGTGTGGGGGTGCTGTTTCTGGCCCTGATGGTGGAGCGGAACCATCCGAGTCCTCTTCTGCCCATGCGGAGCCTCAGGGAGCATGAACCCAGGGTGGGGGTCATCAGCAACCTGCTGGCAGGGGTGGCTTATTTTGGCCTGACCTCTTACATTCCGCTTTTTGCGCAGGCTTCGGGTGGACAGACTGCCACCGGGTCGGGGGCGCTTCTGACCCCCCTGATTGTGGGCTGGACGCTGGGGAGCCTGGTGGGTGGGCGTTTGATGCAGCGCATTTCCATGGCTTCCCTGACCCGTTTCGGTTTTGCCCTGCTGACCGTGGGCCTCGCGGGTTTTGCGTATCTGATTGAGTCGTCTCTGGTGGTGGTGGCCCTGATGGGAGGATTGATGGGCCTGGGGATGGGTTTTGCAATGTTCAGTTTGCTGCTCAGCATCCAGCAGAATGCAGAGAAGCAGGAGCTCGGGGCGATCACCAGTGCGATTCTGTTTGCGAGGAGCATGGGGGGTGCCATTGGGGTGGCGGTGATGGGCCTGATCATCGGGCAGCAGGCGATTGGACGGGGTGGGCACGATCTGGTGCTCGGATTGCAGAGGGCTTTTGGCTTTTCGCTGTTTCTGGTGGTGGTGGCTTTCGTCCTGAGTTTCACCCTGAAACGGGTGCGTCCAGCAGAAAGCCCTCCACATTGATGTGGAGGGCCTGAAGGTTTGCTGGGTTTATTCCTGGGGGAGTTTCACTTCAATGAAGAGCTCTTCGAGTTGCCTCTGGTCCACTTCACCGGGCGCGTCCACCATCAGGTCGACACCACGGTTGTTTTTGGGGAAGGCGATGACTTCACGGATGCTCTCGGTGCGGGCCATCAGCATCACAAGGCGGTCCAGACCCCAGGCAATGCCTCCGTGGGGTGGGGTACCGTACTCGAGGGCTTCCAGGAAGAAGCCGAATTTGCTCTGGGCTTCTTCGCGGCTGAGTCCAATCGCCTCGAACATCTTGCGCTGGGTTTCCGGGTCATGGATGCGGATGGAGCCCCCGCCCACCTCGAAGCCGTTGAGCACCAGATCGTAGGCCTGCGCGCGGATCTTGCCCTGGCCTTCGGTGCCGAACAGGTGCACGTCTGCGGGGTTCGGGCTGGTGAAGGGGTGGTGCATGTACGTCCAGGTGCCGCTCTCCTCGTCGAAGTCGAGCTGGGGGAAGTCGGTGACCCAGGCGAAGTTGAAGGTCTCGTTGCCCTTCACCCATCCGAACATGTCGCGCAGCGCAAGACGCACGGCCCCGAGGGCACTGACGGCGTGCTTGAAGGGTCCTGCGCCGAAAAGCAGGGTGCTGCCCTCGTACATGTATCCGGTGAGGATGTCGGATTGTTCGGCGGTGATGAACTTGCTGATCCCTCCGGTGAGGCGGCCCTGCTCGAGGCGCACCCAGGCGAGACCTTTCGCTCCGTTCTGTTTCGCCACCCGTTCGAGTTCCTCGATCTGCTTGCGGGTCAGTTCGGGGGCCACCAGGAATTTCACCACGCCCCCTTCGGCAAGGGCGGTGGAGAACGCTTTGAATTCAGTGTTCTGGAAGACGTGGCTGGCCTCAATGATCTCGCAGCCGAAACGCAGGTCCGGCTTGTCGGAGCCGTACTTGCTCATGGCTTCCTCGTAGGTGAGGCGCTCGAAGGGCACCGGGATGCTCATGCCCATCACCGTCTGGAAGATGTAATCCATCAGGCGCTCACAGAGGGTGAGGATGTCTTCCTGGTCCACGAAGCTCATCTCGATGTCGAGCTGCGTGAAGTCCGGCTGGCGGTCACTCCTCAGGGCCTCATCCCGGAAGCAGCGGGCGATCTGGAAGTAACGGTCGAGGTTGGACACCATCAGGAGCTGCTTGAAGAGCTGCGGGCTCTGGGGCAGGGCGTAGAAGGTGCCAGGGTTGAGGCGGCTGGGCACCAGGAAGTCCCGGGCCCCTTCCGGGGTGCTCTTGGTCAGGAAGGGGGTTTCGACGCTGATGAAGCCCTCGCTGTCCAGGAACTTGTAGATGGCGGTGGTGATCTTGTGGCGCAGCCTGAGGTTGTTCTGCATGTCGCTGCGCCGCAAATCGAGGTAACGGTACTTGAGGCGCAGGTCCTCTTTGACGTTGTCGTCAACGATGCCGTCCACCTGGAAGGGGAGGGTGCGGGCCTCGTTGAGGATGGTGACCTGATCGGCCCACAGTTCAAAGTCGGCGGTTCCCCCTTTGCGCTGGTTTTCGGGGCGGTACTTGAGGACCCCCTCCACCTGCACCACGTACTCACTTCTGAGTTTCTCGGCGGTCTCGAAGGCCTCACTGTCCGGTGGGACCTGCACCTGCAGCATCCCTTCGCGGTCCCGGAGGTCAAAGAAGATCAGGCCGCCGAGGGGACGGCTGCGGTTCACCCAGCCTTGCAGGGTGATGCGCTGTTCGACGTATGAAGCGTTGACTTTTCCAACGTAACAGGTTCTTTTCATGGGGTTCCTTGCAGGTTTGAAAGCAGTTCGGTCTGCTGAATGGTGCGCTGTTCACCGGACTGCAGGTTCTTGAGGGTCACGGTGCCCGCCTCGGCTTCACTGGACCCGATGAGGGCCACATACCGGGCGTTTTTCTTCAGGGCGTCCCCGATGTGCTTGCCGGGCGCTTTGGGCCGGTAGCTGAATTCGGCTTTGCCGTTCTGTCGGGCCTCAAAAGCCAGTTTTGCGGCCACACCGAGGGTGCTTTCATCCAGAGCGGCCACGTAGAGCAGCAGGCCTTCAGGCTCTGGCAAGGTCACCCCTTCAGCCTCCATGGCGATCAGCAGGCGTTCAATGCCGAAAGCCCAGCCGATGCCGGGGGTGTGCGGTCCTCCGAGGAGTTCCGCGAGACCGTCGTAGCGGCCTCCACCTCCAAGGGCACTTTTGGCCCCGACCCCTTCGTGGTGGATTTCCCACGCGGTGCGGCGGTAGTAATCCAGACCACGCACAATGGACGGATCAATGGTGTAGGGGATGCCCCAGGTGCTGAGGTGCTCACACACCTGCTTGAAGTGTGCGCTGGCCGCCTCACCGAGGTGATCCAGCATCATTCTGGGTTGCAGCTCTGCAATCAGGTCCTGATCGCTCTGGCTCTTTGAGTCCAGAATGCGCATGGGGTTCAGGACCAGACGGGCCTTGCTGTCCTCACTGAGGCGCTCTTCATGGGGGCTGAACAGGTCACGCAGGTACTGGTTGTACCCCTGGCGGTCCTCGGGGTCCCCAACCGAACCGAGTTTCAGTTCAATCTTCTTGACGCCCAGGCGGTCAATCACCTGCATCATCAGGGCGATGGCCTCGGCATCAATGAGGGGATCATCGCTGCCGAGCACCTCGTAATCGAGCTGGTGGAACTGCCGGTAACGGCCCTTCTGGGGGCGCTCTGCACGGAACATCGCTCCGTACGTCCAGAGTTTTGCAGGAGCGGGCAGTTGCTTGAGGCCGTTTTCAACGAACGCCCTGACAATTGGGGCGGTGCCTTCCGGGCGGAGGATGAACTCATCCCCCTGGGCACGGGCCGTAAACATCTCCTTGCGGACGATGTCGGTGCTGTCACCCACCCCGCGCTTGATGACCTCCACCATTTCGAACATGGGGGTTTGAATGTACTGGGCTCCGGCATTCTCCAGGACTTTCGCAGCAAGCTCCACGAGATGGCGGTGCCCGCGCGCAGAGAACTCTGCTTTGAGCTGTGGGCTGCCATCCGGGAGGAGATCCTGTGTGCCTTTGGGCCTTCTGATTCCTGACATTCCAGAATTATATCGTTTTGCCTCAGGACAGCAATCCCTGAAACGACTTAAAGGGCAGAAGGCAGAAGGCAGAAGGCAGAAGGCAGAAGGCAGAAGGCAGAAGGCAGAAGGCAGAAGTAGGGGTGGGCCGCTGGCTCACCCTCATAAAAAACAACCCCGGCACAGGGCCGGGGCTGGGTTGAACAGGTGGATTCAGCGGCTGAATGAGAAGGAGAAGGCCCAGGAACGCTTGCCCGCCACTTCCACAATGATGAAGCTTCCGCCGGGAGTGATGTTGGCGGGAACATTGAAGACGATTTTGTTTTCATCCCAGGAAACGATGTTCTCTTTGGGGACCACGGTTCCGCCTTCGCCCTGGTCGTTGGCTCCGATGCGGATCACGCCGCTGTCTTTCGAACCGAGGTAGCGTCCCTGCAGGGTGAATTGCTGTTGGTTGCTTTCGACGGGTGAGACCTGGTAGATCTGCGGGTAGATGGTGACCCCGGTTTCGGCAGCTTTCGGAGCGCAGGCACCAAGGATCAGGGTGAGCAGGCTCAGGGCAATAACTCGCTTCATCAATTCCTCCGTTATGGCCTAGTTTAAAAGAATTGGAACTGTAAAGCAAACCCTTACAAAACAGAGACATTTTCGGACCCGGTGCACTTTTTTGCTTTCCACGGGTGGAGGTCAGGGCCTGCCAGACTGGTGTTGCCTGCCTGCTGCATAATTCCTCTGCTGCAGGCATTTTTATGAAGACTTTCTGTCTCTCTTTGCACAGGGGGAGAAGTTTCGGTTAGCATGTAAAGAAACAGTTACATTCCAGATCCACAAGGAGCACAGCATGATCGGTAAACTCCGGGCCCTGCTGGGGTGGTTTTCGTTGTCGTCAAAACCCACCACACCCAACCTGATGGAACGCCTCAGGCAGAACACCCCCACCCTCCCCGAACAGCACCCGGAAGAACTTCCGGTGCCCCGCTGGGAAGGGCGCACCCTGAGGGGGCATGTGATCCTGGATCTTGTGCAGCAGGCTGCGGGAACCTCGGGCCGCAACACCCTTTTTGGGGCAGAGGTGATCACCTCCTCCGGAAAGCGGTACACCCTGGTCTTCATGCACACCCTGCCCGAAGTGCCCCTGGTGGTCGGCTGGAACATCCAGTTTCTGAACCCGGAAGGAAAGAAGCTCAAGGTGGGTCGTCTGACCCGCATCTTGCGTCTGGAGCCGGATGGCGGGGTGTACGTCAACCTGATGCGCCCCACCCCTGAATCGTACCTGGAGGCCGTGCAGACAGGTCCCTCTGCTGTTCACCCGTACATCCGTGCCCTGCACTGGGAACCCATCTAGATGACCCTCCGGTTTGCAGGGCGTCTGTAAGCCATTTGGCCGGATCTGGCCTTGCAGGCATCTGTTACGGTAAAGTCATGGTTTTACCGCACCCCCGTGACCTCCGTGACATCGCCCGCATCGCCGTTCCCGTCAGCCTGGAAGCCGTCAGCCAGTTGCTTCTGGGTTTCATCGACCAGATCATCGTCGGGGTGCTCGGGGCTCTTGCCATTGCTGCCGTGGGGCTTGCGAACAGCACCACCTTCATTTTCATCCTCACCCTCGCCGCACTCGGGAACAGTTGCGCCATCCTGATTGCCCGGGCTTTTGGAGCAAAAAATGCAGCCTCCCTGTCCCAGTCGCTCAGCGTCGGACTTGTTCTGGGCCTGGCGATGTCCATTGCCGTGGTGATCCCTCTGTGGCTGTGGGCGGAACCCCTGATGGCTTTTGCAGGAGGGAACCCGCAACTCGTGAAGCCCGCCAGTGACTTCCTGAAGATCGTGATTCTGGGCCTCCCCCTGATCGTGCTGGGTTCGGTCGCCACCGGAGCCCTCAGGTCCATGGGAGACGCCCAGACCCCCATGAAGGCCACCATGCTGAGCATGCTGCTCAACACCCTGCTCGCCTATGTGCTGGTCACGCACTTCAACATGGGGGTGGTGGGTGCAGCCTTCGGGACCCTGATCGCCAACCTCATCAAAACCCTCTGGCTCCTGCACACTGTCTACCGCCACCAGGACGTGCATTTTGTGACCCCGCACTGGAAGGCCATCCGGGAAACCACCCGTGAACTCCTCCCACTGAGTGCCCCCATGATGGTCACCGAACTCTTCTGGACTTCCAGTGTGTTCATCTACAACATCCTGTTCGGCAAGATCAGCACCGAGGCCCTCGCCGCCAACCAGATCGTGCACACCCTGGAAACCGTGTTTGTGGTGGCTTCCTTCGGGCTGGCTTCCGCTGCCACCACCCTGCTCGGGCAGGCCGTCGGGCAGGGCGACACCCAGCTTGCCCACGCCCGCAGCCGGGCCATCTTGCAGCTCGGTCTGATCACGGGGGTGGTCACAGGCCTCCTGTACCTCACCACCGCCTACCTGCTCCCGGTGGTCTTCCCGAAAGTGGAAGAAACGGTCCTGCAGATCGCCTTTCTGGGTGTGGTGCTGAACGCTCTGTTCCAGGCGGTGAAGGTGCACAACATGATCCAGGGCATCGGCATCCTCCCGAGCGGAGGAGACCCCAGAGGGGTGCTGATTGGAGATGTGGTCGCAGCTTTCGTGGTCGGGCTGCCCCTCGCTGTCCTTTTCGGGTTTGGTTTCGGATGGGGCGCAGTGGGGATCTTCAGTGCAAGACTGGTTGAGGAGGCTGTGAAACTGGTGATCTTTTACGGCAGGTACCGCAAAATCAACTGGCATGCCCTGAAGGGGCAGGTCGCCGCAGCCCACTGAACGTCTTGCTCACCAGAAAACGCCTCCAGCACCGGAGGCGTTCTTTTTTATGGCTTTTCCTTTTCAGGCCACGACCACTGCACCCTGGGCCGGACCGCAAAATCCCTGGCCCCGAACCTCCACAGCACAACCAGCACGCACACCCAGCTCAGCACAATCAGCACCGGATCATTGCGCTCCACACTGAAGATGTTCAGGCCGACATTCATGGAAGCGTGGACCAGCAAGGCCACCAGCATGTGCCCGCCAGAACTGTTGAAGAGAAAACCCATCAACAGAGCGTTTGCCAAAATCAGCAACATGTACGGTCCGAAAGCATCCCCATACGCAATCACCAGAGGCAGGTGCCACACCCCCCAGAGCACACCCAGGATCAGGTTTGCAACCAGGGCACCAAAACGCACCTGCAAATGGGGCAGGGCAAACCCCCTCCAGCCGAACTCCTCCATGAGTGGGCTTGAAAACACCTGCGACAGGAGCACCATCGGGAAGGTCAGCAGCACTCCAGTCCAGCCAATGTCTCTCAGCATGGGTTTCAAGGGTGCATCATCAGGCATCACGTAGGCAGGATCAAGCAAAGGATGCAGCATCACTGCCAGCAAAGCCAGCGCAGGCACCAGCAGACACCCAGCAAGCCACCACCCGGGACGCCCCTGGAATCCCCGATGCACAAACGCCCGCACTCCGGCTGGCCCTGAGCGGCTCCACACCACCACAAACGCCATCAGGCTCGGCCCCACAGCCCCGAGGGTCTGGAGCAAGATCATCCGGGGCATGCTCCAGACCGCCTGGCCCTGCAATTCCCCACGGAACAGCAAAGCTGCCGGAATCCAGAAGCACCAGCTGAAGGCAAAAGTCAGCAGCAGAAAAACCAGAAGGCTCTGGTTTTGAAAGGTCCTCAGCATGCATCCTCCTGCCTTCAACGTAAACCAGCACGGAGGGGAGCGGAAGTGAAAAACGTCATGGGAAACACATGACATGTATCCTGCCTGAATGTGCAGTGACGGACAGGGAAGACCTCTCACCCGGGGCCTATATCATGAAACCATGTTCAAACGCATCCTGCTTGCCCTCGCCCTCACCACCACACCCACACTGGCCCAGGTGTACCAGGGCAGCATCGGCACCTACTCCATCGTGATGCAACTCGAAAAGGACCTCAGCGGCAAGTACGCCTACCTGTCAAAAGGCCTCAGCCTGGAATTGAAAGGACAGCAGCACCAGGGCACCCTCACCCTCACTGAGCAGGTGTTCGATCGGGAGAAAGGTGGGGTCAAAACCACCGGGACCTTCCAGCTGAAAAGCACTGGACAGGGGTACACGGGAACCTGGAAAGCCCCTGGCAGCGCAAAAAGCCTGCAGGTCCAGCTGAAGCCAGTGCCAACCACAGCCAGTTACAAACTCCCTGTGTCCAGCGGCCTGAAGAAACTCCAGCAGGAAGACCCCTACAATTTCACCCTGCTCAACCATCCCTGGGTGAAATTGAAAGATGGAACTGTGCAGGAACCCTTCTCCAAAGTGGAGTATCCTCGCTTGACCGGCAGACCCCAGTTGAACCTCGCCTTGCAGGACCTGCAATTGCAGGAAGCGGCTTACGCACTGGATTGCCTGTCGATGGGAGAAGGTTTTGATGGGGCAGAATGGGACAGCCGCACCAGGGTCACCCTCCAGAACACTGTCCTGTACAGCATCCGCACCGACACCTACATGTACTGCGGTGGAGCCCATCCCGACACCATGAGCACCGGGCATGTCTTCGACCTGAAAACCGGGCGCAAATTGACGCTGAGTGCCTTCTGGGACAAACTCACCCCATCAAAACAACGCGCCCTCTACATGGAGCGCTACGTGCAGCAGGCCGACCCTGACTGCGTGAACGCCCTGCAAGGTGAAACCTCAGACACCTTCGAGTGGACCCTGACCCCAAAAGGCCTCGCGCTGTGGCCAAACTTTCTGCCCCATGTGATGGCCGCCTGTGGCGAGGAAGTGATCCTGCCTTACAGTGCCCTGAAAGCCTACGCCAGGTCCGGCAGCGTGTACCTCAAGACCCTGAGGTGAGCTCAGTCGGACGTCTCGCCAGAATCCAGGGGGATTTTCAGGAAGGCTTTCTGGCGGGACATCTGGTGTTCCACCTGATCGATGGAACGCAGCAGCACCAGCATCACGGACACCACGATCACAAGGAGAATGCACATCAGCCAGGTCATGTTTTCATGATGCGCAAAAACACTGACGGGATTCTGATGGGGTCTCACAGAAACCTGACTCTGGACGGCGTTCAAGGATTGAGGCAAGCTTCATGAATTCTACGATAATTTCACTTATCGTAGAGGAGTCTGGAATCCTTTCTGGGTGAAAACTTCAGGAAACCTCAAGCCCCCACAACAGCCCCCTCTCAGGGAAAACCCGCACAATGGGCCTCAAGACACACGAACTGGAGGTCCGCATGAACACCACCCGCCACATCCTCGCCACCCTGATGGTCGCACTGGGACTTCATGCCGCAGCCCAGAACGAAGTGCAAAGCCAGCCCCTGAAAGCCTCGGCCTACGGCATCATCCAGGTGCCCGCAGCCATCAGCGAGCGCAGCAACCTGCCCGTGAGGTTCACGGTGGTCAATGAGGGCCGGGGCATCCTGAATGCCACGTACTCCGGGTGCTTCGTGACTTACGAGGTGCGCAGTGCCTCAGGGAAACTGGTTGCGAAATCTTCGGCCACAGCCTGCCTGAAAGCTTCTGGTGGCTTCAGTGTGCTGAATCAGGCCGACTACCCGTTCCTGGAGGGGTTCGTGGTGAACACCCAGAACCTGCGCAAAGGTGAGTACCTGGTGTCGGTGTCCCTGAAGGTGGACGGTCAGATCGGGACCCGGCCTGTGAAAAGCATCCAGACCACCCCGGTGAAGTTCGCAGTCAGGTAAAAGCCGTCTGGAACGGCACCAAAAACTTGATTGCTTAAAATGCTTTTGAAATGCCCTCTGGCGCATTCCAGATGCCACAGGTATAGGCAAACGCTGGAGGGGCCTTAAAAGCGATTTTAGAGCGTGGCCCAAAAAGTCCTTTCTGAGACGGTGATTTTCAGATGGGTGTCATCTGGAGCCCTGGCTTCAGGTGTATGTGAGACAGTGAGCTGATCTTCCCCACTGGCCTTCCAGAATTGGACCCCTGAAATCCACTCAGATTGGACCTGAACGTCCAACCACCTGAATGCTACATTGACTCCATGTACATTCCGCATGCCTTCCAGCAAAACGACCCCAATGAACTCCAGCGGTTCATGGAAGCCCACAGTTTCGCCACCCTTATCAGCACCAATCCCTTCATGGCCAGCCACCTCCCACTGACCATTGAGAACGGACGCATCACGGGACATCTGGCAAAAGCCAACCCCCAGAGCACCCTGGATGGCCAGGAGGTGCTGGTCGTCTTCCAGGGACCCCACGCCTACATCACCCCCGAGTGGTACCAGAAAACAGGGCAAGTCCCCACCTGGAATTACACCGCAGTGCACGCCTACGGCACCTTGCAGGCCATCCGGGAACCTGAGCGAATCTCGATGCACCTGCACCAGCTGGTGCGCCAGCATGAGCACCCCAGAGACACCCCCTGGCAATTGGACCTCACAGAGGAAGGCCTGCAGAAAATGGCCCGGGCCATTGTGGTCTTCGAAATTCCCATTCAGAAACTGGAAGGCAAATACAAACTCAGCCAGAACCGCAAACCCGACGAACAACACCGGGTCGTCGAGGGCCTCGAAGCCTCAGGTTCAGGTGACGTTGCGGGTCTGATGAAGAAATGGGTGCTGTGACCCTCAGGAGTACTCCACGGTTTCCTTCACCACCCGGGCGGTCACACGGCCTTCCTGCCACAATTCCGACACCAGCCGGCGGTCCCCTTCCACATCTCGCCACTCCCCGGACAGCTGGTATTTTGTGATGGCCCGCTTGGCAGCCTTCGGGGCCTGCGCGAAGTGAGCACGGATCGGGCCGGAGTCACGGAGGATTTCAAGGATGAACACAACTTGAAGCATCTTTTCAGGATAAGGGGATTTTATGGTCAGGAATGTGGTTTGGGGTTGTGATTTATGGTGTATTTTAATATTTTGTGAAATCAATATCTTTACATAGTAACTCCTGTAGGGACGACAGCAATTGGTGGAAGTGTTCCACACCAGAGCTCTGTTAAGCTGACCCATGACCCCATTCACCTGCGCAATTCTGGATGACTTTCAAAATGTGGCCCTGGCAATGGCAGACTGGAATTCTCTGGCTCCTGCAGTCACTGCTGTGTCCTTCCAGCAGCATTTCAGCGATGAAACAGCCCTTATTGAAGCCCTGCAGGGCTTCGAGATCATCGTGATCATGCGGGAACGGACCCCCTTCACAGCCTCAGTCTTTGCGGGCCTCCCCTCCCTCAAACTCCTGATCACCACGGGGATGCGCAACGCATCCATCGACCTGGAAGCCGCAAGAGCCCATGGGGTCACCGTGTGCGGAACAGCAAGTTCCTCTGAACCGCCCATCGAACTGACCTGGGCGCTCATTCTGGGCCTCTCCCGCCACCTGTACACCGAACACCACCATTTCAGAACCTCAGGACCCTGGCAGAGCACCCTGGGCACAGGACTTCACGGAAAACAACTCGGGCTGCTGGGTCTCGGCAAGATCGGGAGCCGGGTGGCCCAGATGGGTCAGGCCTTTGGCATGAATGTGGTGGCGTGGAGCCAGAACCTCACAGAGGAACGCGCATCGCAAATCGGGGTGACCCTCGCATCCAGCAAAGAAGCGTTGCTGGAAACCTCGGACGTGGTGTCCATTCACCTCGTCCTTGGAGAACGCACAAGAGGCCTGCTGGGCGAAAAAGAACTCAGGTGCATGAAGCCCTCTGGCCTGCTGATCAACACCTCCAGAGCTCCCATCATTCAGGAATCAGCCCTGGTTCGTGCTTTGCAGGAAGGCTGGATTGCTGGAGCAGGGCTTGATGTGTTTGAGCAGGAACCAGTGCCCCGGGACCACCCCCTGAGAACCCTGCCGAACGTGCTGGCCACCCCGCACCTCGGGTACGTCACAAAGGAGAACTACCAGGTGTATTACCAGCAGGCCGTGGAAGACATTCAGGCCTTTCTGCAAGGGAAACCCATCCGCATGCTGACTTGACTTCAGGTTCCAGCAAGGCGTCCGGCCAGCATCCGCCCGAGCTGCACCGCCAAAAACCCCAGAACCAGATTCCCCAGCACGTACAGGGCCGCAGGAAGCAGCCTGCCACTGCGAATCAACTGGTCGGTGTCCCACTCAAACGTCGAAAAGGTTGTGAACGCACCCACAAAACCCGTCCCGATGGCCTGCCGGACCGTGTCCGACACCAGACCCTGCAAACTGAGGGTGGTCACCACCGCCAGCAGAAAAGACCCCAGCACATTGATCACCAGAATCCCCAGCGGGAAAGTTCCCCCAACCCAGGGCTGGCTCTGGATGGCCGAATTGAGCAGGTACCGCAGAAGCGCCCCCAGCGCACCTCCAAACATGATTCCCAGGTAAACCATCCTGTCAGGATACTGCAAGGCACAGCAAATGTGGGATTTCCACCCCCGCGGAAAGCGAAACCCCCGGTACCCTGACAGGATGGACGCCCTGCCCCAGCCCATCAAGTCACTGCTGAACCAGACCGATCACAGGCCCTACCCCCTGCCAGAGCGTCCCTGGCTGTACCACATGGTCTGGGAGCACCTGATGTTCCTGCATTACCGGGTGGATGCCTCCTTCCTCAGGCCCTGTGTTCCAGCATGCCTCGAACTCGACCTTCATGATGGACAGGCCTGGGTCAGTGTGGTGGGCCTGCAGGTGAAAGATGTCATCCTGCACGTCTTTCCTTACACCCGGCCCTGGCTGAGGTTCCTGAACCTCGACTTCCGGACTTACGTGAAACGTCAGGGACACCCTGGAATCTGGTTTTTCAGCCTGGACGCTTCCACGCCATTGATGGCAACTGGAGGCAGAGGTGGCTTCCTGCTGCCCTACCACAAAGGAAACCTCAGGCTGGAGATGCAGGCATTCATCTGGAGTGCCATGGCAGCCCAGCAGAATTCTATTCTGAGAGCAATGCAGGTGCCAAACTCTGAGGCCTCAACAGGGCAATTCCTGAATGATGGGTAGGCTCTTCCCTGTTTTAGGAGTACAGAAGCGTGGTTGAAAGGCTGTTTGTGATTAAAGATGGTATATATATTATTTGTGAAATTATTATTTTTTATTGAATGGGATGTTAAGTTGGACTGAGTAAAGTGTCATAAAGCTTTTACAAACCTGAGCTCGTCAATCATGGTCCAATCATGGGGCAGATGGTTTCATACAGGGGAAAGAAGGCCTTCTTTCAATGCCATATCCCGACAGCCGTTGATCTTGCTGTCCAAGACGGTTTCCCTTCTCGCCCTCTTCTGTTTACATGATCCATCAGCGAGGTTTTCATGCATCAACGTTACTGGACCCTGACTGCTGCATTTGCAGTGCTCCTCAGTGCCTGCGGGACCCAGACCCCGAAATCCCAGGCCGTCACCAAGAACCTGACCAACACCGCACCGAAAATCACTTCCTTCACCGCCACCAAAACCAGTGGTGCTGCTCCTCTCACCACCACCTTCAGCTTCCAGGCCAGCGATTCAGACGGGGACAGCTTCTCCTGCGTTCTGGACATCAACGGTGATGGCTATGGCGACCTGAATTACGGCAGTTGCGCCACCACCAAAACCCAGGAGTACACCTTCAAGAATGAGGGTGTGATCAATGTGGCCCTGCTGGTCGATGATGGTAAGGGTGGAAAGGCGAAGCAGGTCCTGCCCATCACGGTGGGCGCAGGCAACCCCTCCCCCACTCCGGACCCCAATCCCAACCCAACGCCCATTCCCACCCCTGGCAACTTTGATGTTTCCTACAAGATCGACAACGACTGGAAGAGCGGATTTGTTGCCACCGTGACCATCAAGAACAACGGTCCGGCCCTTTCGAGCTGGACGCTGGGCTGGAACTTCTCCGGAAACCAGAAGGTCTCCAGCCTGTGGAACGGGGTGTTCACCCAGACCGGCAACAAAGTGGAAGTGAAAAACGCCGCTTACAACGCAAGTCTGCCCACCGGGGGAACGGTGACCCTGGGCTTCGTGGGCACCTACAGTGGTACCAATGCCATTCCCACGGCTTTCACCCTGAACGGCACCCCGGTGGGGCAGCCTGATCCAGGTCCTGACCCTGATCCCGATCCGGACCCCGATCCTGATCCCATTCCTGACCCCACGGGCCAGTGGGTGATGGGGTATTACGTGGGTTACCTGCGGGACAAGTACCCTCTGAATGACGTGAAGTGGGACGCCATGACCCACATTGTGGTGGGTCGTGCAACCCCCAATTCGAACGGTACCCTCAACACCCACTTTGACATCGACATCTACAACGGCCCCATCTGGGCGAAGTCTGTGGTGCAGAAAGCCCACGCCAACGGCAAGAAAGCCATCCTGATGCTGGGAGGCGCAGGAGAGTACTGGGGTTTCGTGGGGGCTGCCTCCAACGCGAACCGTGCGACTTTCGTGAACAACCTGCTGAAACTGGTGGAGGAGTACGGATTTGACGGCATTGACATTGACTGGGAGCCCATCAAGACCACCGATGAACCCCAGCTCAAGGCCCTGGCTGAAGAACTCAAGGCCAGAAAGCCCGGTCTGATCCTCACCCTTCCTGTGGGCTGGGCGAACGCCAACTTCCCTGCAGATGAGGCCCGTCCTTTCTATGGTCAGGTCGCCCACCTGTTTGACCGCATCAACATCATGAGTTACAGCATGGCTGGTGTGTGGGGCAGCTGGAAATCCTGGCACTCCTCCGCGCTGAGCGGGCACACCCCCAACACCCCTTCGAGCATTGACGTGAGTGTCACCGCTTACCGCAACGCCGGGGTGCCTGCCGCCAAACTCGGTCTGGGCATCGGCTTCTACGGCACCTGCTGGCAGGGCGTGACAGGTCCTTTGCAATACAACAGTGCCATGAAAGTGGTTGCGGACGACAACGTGATGAGCTTCACCAACATCATGAACGAGTACTACACTGCCGCCGCCTACCAGTGGGACGACACCGCCAAAGTGCCTTACCTGAGCTCTGCGACAGGGCTGGGCAGCCAGAAGTGCAACTTCATCTCTTACGAAGATGCCCGTTCCATTGGCCTGAAAGGGCAGTATGCGAAGCAGAAAGGTCTGGGGGGAGCCATCATCTGGAACATCCAGGAGGGCTTCCTGCCCACCGCCCCCAGTGGGTCGAAAGATCCCCTGATGGACGCCGTGAAACAGGCTTTCTTGCAGTAGTTCTGCAGCAAGTTTCTAAGACTTCACGTTCAACCAGACCTTCCGGGGTCTGGTTTTTGCTGGTGTCATGGCATGCACAGGCGAGAGGATAGGCAGGGTCCCTGCACAGGGGTGTGGCGTTTGATGACCTGTACCAAAAGCAGCCAGCCCTCTGCAGTCAGCCCTCTTTTGCTGACGGCTGATGGCTGAAGGCTGATCGCTCCACACCATCTGCATGGTCAGGATTAAATTTCCCTGATGTGCAGGCCCTGAGGGCAGGCAATTCTGGGCTCTGCGTTTATACTCTAATGTATGTTGCGTTTATCCCCCCCGGAGCACTGGCCTGAAAGGGTCCGGCTGTCCTCTGAAGCCTTGACCTTTCGCAAGGGAGAGATGCTCTTCCAGGAGGGTGACGTGTCCACGCACCTGTATTACCTGTGTTCGGGGCATGTGCGCCTGTTTCGCCTGGGGGCCATGGACCGCGAGGTGACCCTGTGTGTGGCTGCCGCCGGGCAGTGGCTGTCCGAGGGAAGCCTGCGGGGGGAAGTGCAGCGTTTTTATGCAGAAACCCTGGATGCAGTGGTCGCCCTGAAGGTGTCCACCCAGAAGGTGGTGGAGCTCGCCCGGTCCGACATGGAGATGGCCCGCTTTCTGGGAGAGGTGGTGACCTCGCAGATTGGTCTGCTGCAAAAGCAGCACCAGCAACTGGTGTTTCAGGATGTGGCGCAGCGGCTCGCGACAGCGCTTCTGTCGCTGGGACACACCTCGCACACCATCAGTGGGAAGCTGTCCCACCAGGACCTGGCCTTCATGGTGGGGTCCACCCGGGAGACCATCACCAAACTGCTGGGGGAATTTCGTGACCTGGGTTTGCTTGAGCTGGGCTATCGCAAGATAGTCTTATTGAATGAGGAGGGTCTGCGCCGCCTCGCGACGCAGCGAAACACGTGACCTTGAAAAACATTGCCAGCCACCACCATTCTTCTGAACTGAGGCATTTTTACAGGCTCAAAGCCGGGGACCTCTCTGGCGCTGTGGCCTCCCCCCCGTCAAGCGTGGACCGCAGCCGTCTGGTGCAGGGCCTGAGAGCCTACCATGAGCGGCTGGGCACCCTGACCCCCACACTGGAAGCACAACTGACAAAACTGCAGCACCCGAACAGCCGGGTGGTCGTTGCAGGCCAGCAGGCAGGACTGCTGCTCGGTCCAGCATTCACGGTGCACAAGGCTGTGGATGCCATTCTGCTGGCCAGACAACTGGACACCGAAGAGCAGCCTGTGCTGCCAATCTTCTGGGTGGCCAGCCAGGACCATGACGCCCTGGAAGTGGCCTCCACCATGCTGCTGGACTTCCGGGAGCACCTGGTGAACCTGAGCCTGCCCTTGCCGCAGGGCATCCCGGTGTACCGCATCCCTTTGCACCAGGAGTGGGTGGACCATGTTTCAAGGGCCATTTCGGACATGGATGCCCCGTTCAAAGACCGGGCACTGAAGCTGGTTCAGGACAGCGCAAAAGGCAATTACGCCGACTGGTTTGCTGGAATGGCACAGAGGTTGCTGGGAGAAGAGGGCCTGATCACCTTTGACCCGATGTTCCCGGAGCTGGCTGCCCTTTTTGTGCCTGCCCTGGAACGGGAACTTGAGCGACCCCTGGCGAGTCCACACCGGATTGAGGATGCTGCAGGGGAACTGATTGCCCTGGGTTTTGAGCCGCAACTGCGCCGGCAGGCCGGAGCCACCAACCTCTTTCTGGAGGGGAACGATGGGCACCGCCGCCTGCTGAGGTACGATGGCAGCAACTTCCATGCGGAACGCATGTACACCCTGAAAGAACTGCAGGAGATCCTGAGGCTTGATCCCAGTCGCATCACACCAGCAGCGGGCCTCAGGCCGATTGTGCAGGACACCGTGCTGCCAACGATCATCAATGTGCTTGGTCCTGGAGAACTGGCGTATGCCACGCAACTCGGGAAGGTGTACGACCTGCACGGCGTGGCCCAGCCCCTCTTGTGGAAACGCCTGAGCGTCACGTACATCGAGCCTCCGGTGCGGCGCATCCTGAGCAGGTATGGCATCACCGCACAGGAATTTCAGCGGAGCCCCTCTGAGATCACAGAGCGGCTGCTTTTGCAGGAAAGTGGGGTCCAGCAGGCCTTCCGGGAGAAACTGGGAGAGCTGGAACTGCTGTTTGAGCAGCTCGCTGAAACCTCTGTGAAGCTGGATGTGAACCTGGAAGGCAGTGTGCACCGCTCCCGACAGAGGGTGGTGGGACATGTGCAGCGGCTGGAACGCAAGCTGGCCCGACATCTGATGCAGGTGGAAAATGCCCGGGAAGGTCAGTTTGGGCGGCTGTACACCCACCTGCTTCCGGGAGGAGTGCCGCAGGAACGGGCCATCTCATACCTCACCTATCTGGCCAAATATGGGGACCATCCCCTGAAACAGCTGCTCTCCCTGCCCGCAGGAGCCCAGACTCCATTAGACTTATAACAGACTGATGCGCGCACCGTTACCCTTTCGTTTTCGCAACCGCCTGGAGACCAGCCGCATGGTGCTGTACAGCGCCCTGGCTGGAGTTCTGGTGGGGGTGGCCAGTGCACTTTTGCTGAGTGCACTGGATCATGCCCAGGATTACCTGATGGGCCTTGCCGGTTACCACCCCCCATCCCTGCCGTCGAGGGGTGGGGTGCTGATGGCCTTTGAGGGGAACATCCGCTGGTGGGCCTTGCTGGTGATCCCGGCCTGCGCTGTGCTGGCGGTGTGGCTGTACAAACCTGTCCACATTGATCCCCTGGCAGAAACCATCGAGCATTACCACAGTGGGGAGTCACGGCCCGTGCAGTGGAGGTTGCAACTGCAGCGCATCCTGGCAGGGTTCATCTCGATTGGGGCAGGGGTGCCCCTCGGACGGGAAGGAATGCTGCTCAGTGTGGCGCAGGCCACCGCCCACCTGACCTCCAGGTTCGGGTCCCTGTCCAAGAGTGAGGCCCGGACCATCCTGATGGCGAGTTGCGCGGCGGTGCTTGGGGTGGTGTTCCATGCCCCTCTGGCCTGCGCAGTGATCATTGCAGAGATTCTGTACAGGCGCAATGAATTCGAATTCGAAGTTCTGATGCCTGCCGTGCTGTCCAGCGTGGCCGCCTACGCCATTTACGGCACCCTGATGGGGTTCTCTCCCCTGCTGGACATTCCTCCCGTTGAAACCCCCTCGTACTGGTCGATGCCGCTGTACCTGCTGCTCGGGGCCATCATTGCAGGCCTCGCCAACGTGTATCTGCAGGCGATCCGCACCTTGCGAAGAAACCTGCGCAAACTGCGCCTGAACCTGCTGTTCGTCACGCTCACAGGGGGAGTGGCCGTGGCCCTGTGCAGTGTGTTCTTTGATGGGACCCTCGGTGATGGACTGGGCTGGACGCAACTGAACTTCATGGGCATGCTCGATGACCTCAGTGTGTACCAGCACTTCATGGTGCGCTTCATGGTCACCCTGATCGTTTCCGGGGCTTTCATGATCGGAGGCTACTTCACCCCACAACTGGTGATCGGGGCTTTCGCAGGGGCCAGTCTGGGGGCAGCGATCAATGCGGTCTTCCCTGCCGATCCTGTAAACGTCCTGGTGTTCGGCCTGGTGGGCGCAGCGGCCTTTCTGAGCAGCACCACCAACATCCCTCTGGGTGCAACCCTGCTGCTGGCCACCTGGAGTGGTGAGGAAATCCTGATTCCACTGGTGCTCTCGACCTTCACGGCTTACGCAGTGGGCGGGGTGTACAGCCTGTACGTCGAGCAGAAGAACGTGCGGGCAGAATCCGGCGCGCACATCAGCAACATTGTCACCGAGGCCCTCAGCCAGCCTGCTCCCCAGGACCTGATGGAACTCCTGCGCAACCAGCCTGTCACGGTGCTGCAGGGAGACACCGAGCAGATCAGCGGCATTGAGGTGCCAGAAGCGTGGTACGGCAAGACCAAAGGAGAGGTGGACATCCCGGACACCATTCTGGTGTTCGCCATCGCCAGAGAAGGCAAAATTCACGTTCCCAACAACAAAACACCATTCATTGCTGGGGATCAGGTGATGCTGATTGGTGAGCCCCAGGAGGTGTCCGCCTTCCGGGAGACCCTTGCTGCCCAGCAGGCCCAGCAACAGCAACCCGGCGACGCTGGAGACACCGAGGTGGTCGCATGAACCTCAGGCCCATCCAGCCCCTGCCGGATGTCCCAAACGGTTACATGCAGCTCGAAAACTACAGCAGTGTGAAACGCCTGTGGACCTACCTGCAGGGGGCATCCCAGCAAGGACTGCTGGTGCGTCCCCTCAGGACAGACAGCGAAGAGGTGTGCAGGCGGCTGATTTCCGGGTACCAGCTGCCTGCAGCCGGGGTGCTCATCGATCAGGCCAAAACCCTCAAATACCTCGATGAGCACGTCTACACGCCCCACCCGACCCTGATGGCTGCACTGGAAGGAAATTTCGAGCCGTTGAAGCTGCTGCTCAGTGAATCATACGTGCTCAAGATTGACTTCACGCTGGCTTTCACCCGCAGCAGACAGCTGGTCATGAAGACCTCTGCCCAGTTCGTTCCACTGCCAGAGGCCACCGAAAAACTGGACCTCAAACTCGAAGCCCGCCGCTTCACACGGGATGAATGGCGGGTGCTCCTCGACAGGGCCTGCGGCCTGATGCGGTAACCTGCGGCCCAGACGGCCTTCTGCCCTGCCTACAGGTCCTCTATGGGCGTCTGTCCGTTCATCCAGTTGAGTTCGCTGTCCTGCAGGAAGTAATTTGTCCAGAACGTGGATGGGGTGCCCCAGTCGCGGTATTCCAGCACGAGGTCGCAGAGGTCTCGGGTGCCTTCCACGCTGGGGTTCCGCATCAATTGGTCCACTTTGCTGAGGTAGTCTGTCGGGATGTCCTGGGCCAGTTCCAGCATCCTCAGCATCCATTTGTGGTAGGGGAAAAACAGGCGGTTGTGGGCCAGCAGCATGCGTGCAGTGAACAGCACAGCGCGGTTGGCAGACCAGGAGAGCAGGTAGGGGTTGTTGTGTTTTTCCCCTTCTCCGACGTACCACTGCATGGCCTGCACCTGGGCCATGAAGCGGTGGATGCGTTCCTGCACCCCCTCCTCTGGGTAGGTGGTGATGCGGTTCAGCAGGGTTTGCAGTTCAGTGGGGTCATTTCTGGACCAGGCGATGAAGGATTTCCAGAAGGCGGCCCGTGCCGGTTCACTGCCCATCTCTGCGACCTTTTCGAGGAAGCTGATGCCGATGTGTTTGCCGTCAACGTAACCTCCTTCGTAGTCGGTGAAGTCTGTGGAGTAGTACGAGAGGTCTCCGGTGGCCTGGCGTTTCTGGTAGCTTTCCTCGTCAATGACGATGAGGACATCCAGGTCACTTCCTGGCTTGCCGAAGCCTTTGACCAGGGACCCTCCGACAATGATGGCCTGCACTTCGTCTTTCTGGGAGTAGGCGGTCACAAAGCGGTCCAGAGCGGCCTGATGGTGGGGATGGAGCATGGTTCACCTCGGATGAGAATTTTGAAAACGATTTCAAATTTCAGTATAGCGGTAAATCTGCACTTCGGCATCATAAGCAATATGGCAGAGTGAATTTCCCTGATGGGCATCAAAAGCATTTTGCAAGCGCATTCAGATGCGGTGCATCTGGGAGGTTGAGATCATGTTGGTTTTTCCTGTCAGACATATCACGTTTTAAATTTTTGCTGGGGGCTGACAGCTGATGCCTGACTGCTTTTCAGACAGCCCTTCTGCCTGAAGGTCACCTGAGGTTAGAATGGGAACCATCACGAACTGGTACAGGAGGCCTATGCGCGGTTTGTCCCCGGAAGCCATGGTGCTGGAAGAAATCCGGCAAATGAAACTCATCACCCCCGAAGAGTACCTGCTGATCCGCACGTACATCCAGACCCGCACCGATCACACCAGTGCCTCGCAGATCAAAGAGATCCATCAGGCCTTGCAGGACAGACAGATTTCACAGGCCACTTTTGAGGACACCAAAGCCAAGCTGATCACCCGGATTCGCAAAGAGGTCAAAACCCGCGAGATTGTTCCCCTGGCTGCAGAGGCCGAGGAGGAAAAACCCCGCAGGAATCCTTTGCTGCTGGTGCTGATGCTCGGAATGCTGGTGGTGGGCGTGGGGCTGACAGTCTCCGGGATCTTCGGGGTGAAAGAGACGGAAACTTCCAGGTTCCTGAAAGCCATAACTGTGCATCCAAGCAGCAACCTGCCCATGGAGCGCTTCAGACAGCCCGATGGAACGTATGCTTTTGATTATCCGGGCACAAAACTGGGAGAGAGCAGCCATCTGGTGTGGTTTTCCCCGGAAAAGTGGTGGATTCGCATTGAGAGACCCCTGGTGCAGCCATCAGATTTTGGGCGGGCCAGAGAAATTGCAAGTGGACTCTGGCAGCTCAACACCTCCCTGGGCACCCTGTATGCCGAGGTGGGCACCACCGGACTGCACCTGAGATCTGAGGCCTTCCAGAAGTCTTTTTCAGGGAAGTGACCGCACCGATGCCCGTTCGATGATCCGCACCGGAAGCACCCGGTTTCGGCTGCCCTCTGTTGGGTTCAGCAGCAATTGCACGGCTTCACGGCCCATGTCCTCAAAGGGTTGGGCCACCGTGGTGAGGGCTGGAACGGTGGTCTCGGTGAGGAGCAGGTTGTCAAAGCCCATGATGCTGAGTTGGTCCGGGACCTTCACACCTCTGGTCTGCGCGGCCAGCAGGGCACCTGCGGCCAGTTCATCGCTGCAGGCAAAAAGGGCGCTCACTGCAGTTTCCCTTTGCAAGAGGAAATGAAATCCCTCCTGCCCATCCTCAAATGAAAAGCCTCTGGAGTACACGATGTGGTGCTCTTTGATGGGGAGCCCAAGCTGCATGTGGGCATCCACGTAACCCTCCACCCGTGCCGTGCTGCTGAAAGGATCGGACCTTGCACCTGCCAGGATGGCAATGTCCCGGTGGCCCAGATTCAGCAGGTGCAGGGTGGCTTCACACGCCGCACGGCGGTCATCGCAGCGCACGTACGGCACATCAAACTGGTAGGACATTGAGGACAGCAGCACCACAGGGATGCCGGCTTGCAAGAGCAACTCGTGGTACTCGCGTTGCAGGATTTCACTGGCAAATATCACCCCCCTGACCTGATGCTGCACCAGAAGTTGCAGGTGGTCCAGGGTGGATCGGAGGGTGCCATCGGTGTGACAGACCACCACCAGATGGCCTCTCTTCTGGGCTTCTTGCTGCACTCCGCTGAGCACCCGGCCAATGAGCATGCTGGACACTTTTGGAAAAACCAGACCGATGGCAGGCCTGATGGGCTCAAAGGTGGAAGGTGGAGGCCGCAGGGGAAGGTACCCGAGCGTTTCGATGGCCTCCATGACCCGCAGTCGGGTCTCTGGGCTGTAACCGTCGGTGGAATTGAGGATGCGGGACACCGTGGCCGTCGAAACCCCAGCCATTCTTGCCACGTCTTTGAGGGTGGGTTTCAAAGGTTCTGTCCCACCGTGTACGTTTCCCCGAACCGGTTGATCACCACCTGCCGCCCTCTGCTTTCCAGCTCCTGCTGGAAGGCTTCCATCACCTGCAGGTCTCCGTGCACCAGATGCACCCGGGCGTGCTCTGTCGGTTCCAGGAAAGCCAGCAGGTCATCCTGATCGGCGTGGGCAGAGAACCCACCAATGGTGTGCACACTGGCCCGCACGACCACCTCCTCACCATGGATGCGCACCCGGTCTGCTCCGGCAATCAGGCGGCCTCCCAGAGAGTTGGGACTCTGGTACCCGACGATCACCAGACTGGTGCTGTCCTTCCACAGGTGGTGCTTGAGGTGGTGCACGATGCGACCCCCGGAAAGCATGCCCGATCCTGCCAGGATGATCGCTGCTCCTTTCATGTCGTTGAGCCTGCGGGATTCCCCGCTGCTGGAAGTCACAAAAAGGTTCTCCGGGGCAAATGGCCTGTCTCCCTGCTCCAGGTCCTGCTGCACATCCGGATTGAAATCTCCCCCCAGGTTCTCGTACAGGCGGGTGATTCTGGAACCCATCGGGGAATCCAGATAGATCGGGGTGAGGGGGATGCGCCCCTCGTCCTGCAACTGCCTGAGCACGTACAGGATGTTCTGGGTGCGTTCCAGTGCAAAAGACGGAATCAGGATCTTGCCGTCCTTCTTGATGCTCTGCTGCAGCACCTGGGCGAATTCATCCACCGTGTCCTGCTGGCTGCGGTGGGCCCTGTTGCCATAGGTGGATTCGATGACCACTGCATCACAGGGGCCGGGGAGGTGAAAATCTGCTTCAACTGGACTTTCCCGGTTGCCCAGGTCTCCCGAGATGACCACAGTCTTGCCTTCTGCGAAAACCTCAATCCAGGCGCTGCCCAGCACGTGGCCTGCCGGGTAAAACCGGATTTCAATGCCATGAAAATGCAGGGTGTTCTCCCAGCCCATGTCGGGAGTGATGCGCTGCATGAGCAGGTCAATGTCTTTTTCTGTGTAGAGGGGCTCAGGGACTTCATGCTCGCGGCCCTGGCGTCTGGCCTTTCTGAGGTCACGATCAAAGTCTTCTTCAGCGATGTGGGCGGCGTCCCTGAGGATCAGTTCGGTCACGGCACGGGTGGCCGGGGTGCAATGGAATTTGCCCCGGTAGCCTCCCTTGATCAGCAGGGGCAGGCGACCCACGTGGTCCAGGTGGCCGTGGGTGATCAGCACCAGGTCCAGGGTGCTGGCATCAAAAGGGAGGGGCGGCTGGTTTTTCTCTTCGAGTTCACGGTTCCCCTGGTACAATCCACAATCAATCAGGATGCGCTGTCCATTCGCTTCCAGCAGGTGACAGCTTCCGGTGACCGTTTCGGCGGCGCCATAACTGGTGATTTGCATGGTCTCATGGTACGGGTTTTGTGGGCATCAGGGAGAGGCCCGGGTGGCTCGATTCTCACCCCTCCAGCGAGTATGCTTGTACAGTATGTTGTTTGCAGTGCACACCAGAGTCGAATTCATGCATGCCACAAAGTGTGTGGCAGACATCAAAATGAAGCGCAGGGCAGGACAGAAATCGCCGAGAGAATGTGTGGGGAGGCAGAGCTGAAGTGGAATGGGTGCTTGCTTCCCAGAGCCCCCGACGCAGGGAACTTCTTTCCCGGGTCGGGGTGAAATTTCGAATTCAGGTGGCCCACACCGATGAGGTGTCCCTGGAAACTGCCCCTGAAGAGATCGCAAAGGACCTCTCCCGCCAGAAGGCCCTCGCCGTGCGTGAAATGGAACCGGACGCCTGCATCATCGCTGCAGACACCATTGTGGTGCTGGATGGGGAAGTGCTGAACAAGCCTGTGGACCGGGATGAAAACAGGGTGTTCATCTCCAGGCTGGCCGGAAGAACCCATCAGGTGATGACCGGGGTCACCATCAGCACCCCTGAGGTGACCCATTCGGATGTGGAAATCACCCAGGTGAAATTTCGCAGCCTGACCGAAAGAGAAATCGAGTGGTACGTGCAGTCCGGGGAAGGTCTTGACAAGGCCGGAGGGTACGGCATTCAGGAACTCGGTGCCCTGCTCGTGGAGGGGGTTGAGGGGGACTACTTCAATGTGGTCGGCCTGCCCCTGGTCCGTCTGCTGATGGTGTCCCGCCAGGTGGGACAGGACCTCCTGGGGGCGCATGTTTAAACAGCTCACCCTGATCTTCATCGCCCTGATGATCGTCGGTCTGGTCATGACCCGCTTTATGCCCACCCCTCCGATGGCGGTGACCAGTGGGATCATTCCGGTCACCCGTCTGACCCAGCAATTCGCCATGAACATCAAAAATGCAGTGACCAGCGTGCTTGAACAGCGGGACTTGCGGGACCGCTACAACGAAAACCATGCGGAGTTGCAGAGCCTGAGAAACGAGGTGCGGCAATTGAGGCTGGAGGTGGCCCGCCTGCAACGGGCCGAGGCAGTCCGCAAGACCGTGAGCCCGGGGATTTTCACCACCGCAGAGATCACCGCCATTGACCCCTCTCCCCTGCTGTCCCGCCTGAGGATCAACATGGGGGGCGACCAGGGGGTGCAGCGCAACATGCCCGTGACGGTCCCCACCGGACTGGTCGGTCAGGTGATGGAGGTGAGCCGCACCGAGGCCTGGGTGATCACCCTGGTGGACCCGGAATCCAACGTGGGCATTGCCATTCAGGGCAAAGCCGGGCGTGGGATTGCCGTGGGTGCTCCACCAGACCGCCTGAGGGCGGAATTCCCCCGCAATGTGGATGTGAAAGTCGGAGACCAGATCGTGACCGCCAGCCTGGGAGGGGTGTACCCGGCCAACGTGCGGGTGGGCATCGTGGATTCGGTGCTGCCCCTCGGGGCCAACGCCACCAAGCGTGTGGCCTTCATCAAACCCGATGTGGATGTCAGCAACCTTGAAGAAGTCATCCTGCTGAGGGCTTTATGATCCGGCCCCTGCTTTTCGTGCTTTTTGCGGTGATTCTGCAGGGGGTGTTCCCGATCATCCTGCCCAGAGCCTGGGGGTTTGACGGACCGGACCTGTTCCTGCTGCTCGCCCTGATCTTCGCTGCACGGCTTCCCCTGAACTGGGGCATCCTGGTGGCCTTCGTGATTGGCCTGTTTCAGGATGCCCTCGGGGCAGGACTCATGGGCCTGCATGCCTCCGCACTCGCAGGTGCCGTCTACCTGTTCTACGGGGCCAGGGTGTGGCTCAGCCAGCAGACGCCCGGACGGGAGACCTTCTGCCTGATTCTGGCTTTGATCGGCCAGTGGACGGTGTTTTTGTTCCTGACCTACTGGCTGCGCAGCAACCTTGTCACCGTGCACACCCTCTACACCGTGCTCCCCTCACAGGTGATCTTCACCCTGATCTTCACCCCCATCATGTACCGACTGGCCGACTGGTCGCTGGGCCGGGTGGCCACCGATGACCGGAGATTATGAACCGACTGAGAGGCATCGCCCTGTTCTTCACCCTGGTGCTGTCGGCCTACGGGTACCGCCTGTACGACTGGCAGATCCAGAAATTTGACCAGTTCCAGTCCAGAAGCCAGAGCAACACCCTGCGCAGCGAACCCATCCGGGCCTGGAGGGGTGAGATCCGCACACGGGATGGGGTCTTGCTCGCCACCAACCGCCTGAGTGTGGATTTGATCTACAAGTGGAAAAGCTCCAAAGACAACCGCCCCGTGGTGTCCTGGGAGAAAATCCGCTACCTTGCCGGAATCAAAGATCCAGTGCTCCCTGAGCTTCCTGTGGGCAGTGAACTCACACTGGCCAGAAACATTCCCCAGCAGAACCTTCCGGCCCTCTATGAGTACGTGGTGTTCCAGCCGAATCTGGAACTCCGGGAGCGCATTGAACGGGTGTACCCACAGGGGAAACTGGCCTCCAACCTGCTGGGCTACGTCGGGGAAACCACCGCAGACGACGTGAATTCTGGCAAATACCAGCTCGGAGACATCATCGGCAAGACGGGCCTCGAAGCCAGCATGGAAGACCAGCTTCGTGGGGTGAACGGCCTGAAACTCACCGAGGTGGATTTCAAGGGACGCCGCATCAACGAGCGCATCGAACAGGAGGGGGAAGCCGGGAAGAACCTCACCCTCACCATCGACAGCACCCTGCAACGCGCCGCCGAGAAAGCACTGGAAGAGGGGATGCAGGACATCAAGCGGCAGTATTCTGCCCGCAAGGACATCAAAGAGGCCCACGGAGCAGTGGTCGCCATCGATCCCAGAAACGGACAGGTGCTGGCCCTGGCAAGCCGTCCCACCTTCGATCCGAACTGGTTTGCCACGTCACCCGCGCCACCCGAACGGGCAGCAGCCCTCCTCAGTGATGACTCCCCCACCATCAACCGGGCCGTCTACCCGTACACCCCCGGAAGTGTGTTCAAACCCTCCACCACCAACGCTGTGCTGGAAGCATTTGGGCGCAACCCGGTGTACAACTGCCCATCAAGCATCTTTTACGGAGGTCGGGCCTGGAAAAACTGGGATCGTCGCAACAGCGGCCCGATGGATGGACGCAAAGCCATTGCCCACTCCTGCAATCCCTGGTACTTCCAGTCTTCCATCCAGGGAGACCCGGTGCCCTTTTCCAACGTGCTGGGCAAACGCACGCGCGAACTCGGCTTCGGCGAACCCACCGGAATCGAACTGATCGGAGAAAAAACCGGGCTGATTCCCAGCCAGGACACGTACAAGAAACTGGGCATCGAGTGGTATCCGGGTTTCACCCTGAACATGTCCATCGGGCAAGGAGATGTGCTGGTGACCCCCCTGCAGCTTGCCAAGGTGATGGCCACCCTGATCAATGAAGGGCGCAAGCAACCTGTCACGGTCATCAAGGCGGTGGGTGGAAAAGAACAGCCCCCCAAACCCACAACGCAGGTGCCCGGCAAACCATGGGTGTGGAACACCATCAAAGAAGGCATGGTGATGACCGCCCAGTCCGGAACCTCCAAACACATGCTCGGACCAGACCGCTTCCCCATCCGCACCGGAGGGAAAACCGGGACTGCCCAGACCAACGCCCGCATCAATGGCAAAACCCAGTACTTCGAGCACTCCTGGTACGAGGGCTACGGCCCGATCCAGAACCCCAACCTGGTGGTCGTCGCCTTCTTCGAATTCGGAGGCGAAGGTTCGGGGGTGGCCCTGCCTGCCGTCAAGAAGGTCATGGCAGCACACTGGAAGATCAAGCTGGATGAGCGCCTGCAGGTGGTGGAATCGGAAGATTTGCCTGGAGATTGAAAAAGTGATTTTGTGACAGCTCATGCTCCGGGCCCCCTTGCAGGGGTTATTTCTGGATGGGATGGAAGCTGGGATGATCTGTGTTTTTTGTTGTTTTGGATTTGCTTGTGAAATTTTTATTTGTTAATTTGACAAGCAGGAGGGTTGTTGACCCTTGCAAACAGAGCTGTACGTGATCCAGATGTTCTGGCCCATTGATCTGCGCAAAAACGAGTGTGGTGCCCTGAGGTTCCCTGACCGTTCCATTTGCGTTGCTCAGTAAAAAGACCTGTAGGTTCTGTTGGCGAACATCAATCATGTCCTGACCACCCACAGTTCTGCCAGAGCAGATCAATGGGCTGGAATCCATTGGCCTCGGGGCAAAATGTCGCGGGTTGACTTCTGGAGTGGCCCCACAACACCGACCAGAAAAGGGCTCTGGATCTGCAGACGACTTGCGTTGTCCAGGGCCACAGTTGGGATGGAGCTCATTTCATGCAAATACGGGAAATACCCTATTGAACAGAGAGTTAAATGTCCCTAGAATCCTGTAAAAGTAATTGTGGTGGACAATCAATACAACGAAAGGGGAACAATCTCTATACATTTGGCAATGACATGAATCAAAGTATTGGCATTTGATGCACACCTGAAATACAAAGTTGTTCTTCCAGTAATGTCATTCTCCTGATCACGACTTAGAGGATGACCCACTGCTTTGTGTTGTGTTGTCAATACGAAAATCGATTCATTTCACCAGATCACAGATGAGATTTCATCAATCATGTCTCTTGGTCAAAATAAAACATGTGTGGTGGGAATGGGCATGATGCTTCCTGAAGTGGAGTCTCTGTCAGATTTTGTGCTCCACCTTGAACAACTAAAAGTGATGCTTCCCGATTTTCGCCCCTTTCCTGACCGCTCGTGCGGGACCGAGGCATGGGTTCAGTTCTATGAAACCCACATGCGATTGCCGGGCCTTTTCAGGTTTGACCGGGAGTATTTTGGCATCACGCCGGTGGATGCCATGCTGGCCGATCCGCAACAACGTCTGTTGCTGCACTGCACCGTTCAGGCTTTTGCCGATGCAGGTCTCCATGAAAAGCACGTGTCTGCCCACCATCCGGTGGGTTGCTATGTGACGGCTGGAAAAAGCACTTATTTTGAAGCATTTCATCAACAGGCTGCACGCAAATTCTCGGAAGAAACCCGGCGCTACATTGGCAATGACCTTTCTGCTTTGTCGGCCCGCCTCTCCTACCTCCTGGATTTCAGGGGTCCCAGTGTCTCACTGGCATCAGCTTGCTCATCAGGCCTCTCTGCACTGCAACATGCCCAATGGGCCATCCAGGATGGCCAGTGCCCAATTGCAGTGGTGGGAGGCGTGAATGTCGATTTTCTTCAAGTCTTCTTTGCACCTGAGCCAGGAGGCATCCTGAGTGCAGACCGCTTGTGTCGTCCACTGGCAGCACAGGCCACAGGAACCGTTTTCTCCAATGGCGCGGTGGTGGTTTTGCTGGCGGATCAGGAGTTTGCCCAGCAGCAGGGCCTGCAGATCTACTGCACGGTAGAAGGTGTGGGGGCCTCGAATGATGGGAGACAAAAATTGTCTTTCACCGCTCCCACCATAGAGGGACAGGTCAAAGCATTGCGCAAAGCCTGGACAGCTGCAGAATTGAACGCTGTCCCACATGGTATTGAAATGCACGCCACTGGAACCCGCCTGGGAGATCCCATTGAATTGCAAGCACTGGTGAAAGCCAGACAGCTGCAATTTTCCTCGCAGGATGCCATCAAGGTGGGAGCGGTGAAAGCAAACTTTGGCCACCTGAACCACGCTTCTGGGCTGCTGGCACTGGCCAAATGCGCCATGCAATTCTGGAAGCAGAGGGTGTTTGCCACACCCAACCTGCTTCCCCTCAACCCTCACTTTGATTTTGAGTCCCAGAATGTCCATCCCCAGACCACCCACCAGGACACCCCGGTTGCAGTGCAGGGTTTGACCTCACTTGGTATTGGAGGAAGCAATGTGCATGTGGTGTTGCGTGAGAGAACACAGCACCCCCCTGCGCATGCCTTGCGTGCTGGGGGATCTCAGCTGGTGCTGGTGGGAAGCCACAAAGCCAGTTTGCTGGACGCACAGAAAAAGAGCACCTTAAGGCAGGTCCAGAACTGTGCTGCCTCGTCTGTCGAAGTGCTGCTCACAACACTTTCACTGTTTGCAACCTCACCCCATCGGCAATTGATTCACCATGATCCCAAGCAGAACGTCATCTTGCACCACTGGGACCTGCCCCCAGACCTGGTGCTTTCACCTCCTGCCGGTCCTGCAGACCTGGTGCAGGCTGCAATGCAACTGCGACGCTGGATGGACGACCTGCCTGTTGAGCCGCTGGCGCATCGAGTGTTTCAACACCTCGATCACCTGGACCTCAGCACTTCACCGTTTCTTCTTAAAGGGTTTGCTCGCATCTTGGATGCTGGTAAAAAATTCAGTCTCGAGAAAGAATCCCATGAAAAAGACCCCATTGTCCAAAACCACTGACATCAAACGCTGGATGTTTGAACCCACCTGGAAAATCGAACCCCTCCCTGAAAACCCTGCTGCTCCTGTGGAGGGTCTGACCGTGGTTGTGTACACCAATCCACAGCCCGGAGCACTGGAACAGGCCGTCATTCAACGGCTGCAGGAAAAGAACAGGGTGCTGCTGCTGGACATCAAAGCCCGACAGCAGCACGACAGTGATCTTGAGAAACTGGTCCAGCAGCAGCCTGTCGATGTGATCATCAACTGCGCAGGTCTGGATGAACACCGCAGCCTGGATGTGCCGCTGCAGCAGCAACTGGCCGATCTGGACCATGCCAAAGAGCATTATTTTTACTCCCAGTTGACCATCTTCAAGACGCTGGCAGCATGCAACGTTTCTCTTCCCACCCGTTACCACTTCCTGATGCAAGACGCCCTGGGGGTGCGCCCCACTGACACCATTGATCCTTACAAACAGCTGGGGCTGGGCGTGGTGCGGGTGGTGCCACAAGAATTCCCTTACTTTTTTTGCAAAGCGATTGAAGTGACTGCGGGTGAGGTGGAATACACCTCCCGGAGGATCATGGACGAGCTGGCAGATGTGACAGAGGGAGGAACCATTGCCTTGCGGGGAGCAGACCGCCATGTGTTTGGCTTTGATGCCATAGAGCCTGCCCCCCCCACCATGCATCTGAAAAAAGCAGGAACCTACCTGATCACTGGTGGACGTGGTCGCATTGGGTACACCCTGGCCCGTCACATCGCTGAGCACCACCAATCCAATCTGGTGCTCACCGGAATCTCTGAATTGCCTCCCCGCGAGTTGTGGGACCATCTTGAAAACTTTGATGAACACATTCAGGGGGAAATCCAGAAGGTGCTGGAACTTGAGGCACTGGGGTCCCGGGTGTTGCTGGTCCAATGCGATGCAGCAAACCTTGAAGAGTCCAGAAACCTGTTCGAGCGCATCAGGTCAGAATTTGGTGCGCTTGATGGGGTGGTGCACGCGGCTGGAATCTTTGAGGCACAGCGTGCATTCCGGGGGATCATTGACACCAGCATTGAAGACTGTGAGCGCCGCTTCCTGCCCAAAATCAATGGCTCTCTGGTGCTTCAGGAGTTGCTCCATGAATTCCAGTGGACGCCAGATTTTTGTTTCATGCAATCTTCCCTGTCTTCCGTGCTCGGTGGTTTTGGCTTTGCCGCCTACTCAGCAGGAAACATTTTCATGGATGCTTTCGCTGAAGTGCGCCGAGGAAGCACTTGCTGGATGAGCATCAACTGGGACGGCTGGGTGTTCCGGGATGTGGATGAAGAAGTGGAGAACATGTCGGTGATTTCTCCCCAATTTGCCTCTCCGTCCTTTGGAGTGGTGGCGGAAATCGCCATCCGTCCCCAGGAAGGAGCGGCGGCTTACCAGTGGATGCTGGACGCTGGCAGGCGCTCACAAACCCTGGTTTCCACAGCCGATCTGCACCTGCGTTACCACGACTGGGTGCGTCATGCATCACATTATCAACAGTTGCAACGACAGCCCAGCACGGCTTCACTTGATGTGCTGGGAGGGGTCATGCAGGCTTTCCGGGAAGTGATTGGGGATGTACCCGTTCAGCCAGACTCCAACTATTTTGCTCTTGGAGGAGACTCCCTGATGGCCATTGAATTGATTTCATTGCTATCCCAGCGCTTTCACTGTGCCGTGGACATCATCGCCATTCTGGAACACCCCACACCCCAACAAATCGCCCAGCACATCATGGAGCAGCAAGCCCAGACTGTTGCACTGCTCACCCACTGAAACCACTTGTGGGAATACAGGGGCAACACCAGGTCACCAGGTGGTTGCCCCTGTCCGAGGATTCCATGTCTGTTCAGTCCAACCCATCCACCATTGACATCCAACAGTCGGCTTTTTACATCCAGCACCACCTGACAATTGCAGGTTTTCGCAGGCAGTTGCAGGGTCTGCCCGCAGGAGCCCTGGTGCAGGTGCAGGCACACAAAAGCCATCAACTGGTCTGCTTGCTGCTGGCTTTGTATGACTGCAGGTTGCCTTTTGTGCTCAGTGACCCTGAAGCTTTTTCTGTTCCCAGCGTGGTTCATTCGGTGATCCGCTTGCAGGATGAACACATCGGCATCGAACACAATCCACAACACAATGGCTTCCTTGAAGCAGACCTGATGTACCTTGTGAGAACCTCGGGTTCCACGGGCCAACCCAAGCATGTGCTGGTCAGCAGGACAGCGTACACTTCCCTGCTCAACAAGCTGCAGAGGTTTCTGGTTCAGCAGGGCATTCAAATTGAACAACAGGTCAGTTGTGTGAATGTGGCCTTTGGTTACTTCATGTTCGACCTGGCCCTGCAGATCCTCTGTGCTCCCAGAACGCTCTTTCTGGACACCCCTGCCGCATTGCCTGAAGCCTGGGACCACCTGAAGTCAGGCAACTGGCACCTGTCCATCACGCCATCCACTTTGCTGGATCATCCTTTTCACCAGTTGGAAGGATGCCGTCTGTGGCTGAGCGGAGAACCCATCGGTCCGGCTGTGGCCCATTGCATTGAAACCCGGCAGTTGTTGCGGCACCACCGCATGTGGGTGAGTTTTGCCACCACCGAAACTGGAGGCCAGATCAGCCTGGGGGAACTTCAAGCTGGACAGGAGTTGGTGGGTGCATGTGGTACGTTGCTGCCGGGGGTCACTCTGGAGCTGCATGAGGACCACACCATGGTCCGCACAGACAGCCTTTTCAGCGGTTACCTGCTGCCAGATGGGCAGGTTCAAGTTCCCGCTGGTGGATTCATTTGCCCAGATGTGCTGACCTTTCAGCAAAATCAGCTGTACTTTCTGGGTCGCAACGATGGAACACAAAAACGCCATGGGTTGTTCACCAACCACGACCAAAGGGAACAGGGGTTGTTGAGGGGCCTGGAACAGTATCCAATGTTTGCCCATCGCAGAACCATTGCAGATGCCACATACCTGGTGGCTGTGGCCCTGGTGCCTGCCGAAGAACAGGCCGGGGTGTACCGTTGGATTCAGCAGCAACCGCACCTTCAACCCGATGCCCTGTTTCTGGTGGAAGGGCTGTTCAGAAACAACAACCACAAGGCTGTGGACCCCATATCACACTTTCAAAATCAGGCACCCTTGAGCTTGCAGGCTTTTCTCCAAGTGGCCTGCGCCTGCTTGTTGGTGCCTGATATGGACCCCTCTCAGGGACTGCTGGATGTTGGTGCCGATTCCCTGAGGGTGTTGATTCTGGCTCGACTGCTCTCAGATGTTTATGGAAAGCCCATTGACTTTTTGACCCTCGTTGAGCATCCCACTTTCAAAGATCTGCACCACCACCTCTCTCATTCTTCTTTTTGAAAGGACTGAACCCGTGCTGACTTGCATCAAAGAATACAAGGACATTCCCTTTGCACACCGTCAATACCGCCACGAAGGCCATTGTGCTTTCATCCACGGTCACAATTGGAACATCAAAATCACTTTCAAAGCCGCAACCCTGGACCAGAGTGGCTTTGTCATGGACTTTGGAAAGTTGAAACCCATCCGCAACTGGATCGATCATCACCTGGACCATGCCTGCCTGCTGTCCAGCAATGATCCATTGCTGGACACCCTGCTTGCGTTCAACCAGCAGCACCATGTTTTCAAGCTGCTGGTGCTGGAAGATGTGAGTTGCGAAGGCCTGGCCCAGCACCTGTGGCAAGTGTTTTCCAGTATTTTGCAGCAAGAAACAGGTGGCCGGGTGGCCATTCATTCCATTGAAGTTTTTGAGAACAAAAGCAACGCGGTGGTCTTCACTCCCCAGGGGGTCCAGGGATGACAGCCACACACACAGTGACTTTTGAAGAAGCCTGCAAAGCCATAGAAGTTCTGCTGCGGCATCTGGGAGAAAATCCATCTCGTGAAGGCCTGCTGGACACCCCTCACCGGGTGGTCAAAGCCTGGCAGGAACTGGTCGGTGGATACCACCTGGATCCCCACGAGATCCTGTCCACCACTTTTGATCTGGGCGATGTGGAAGAAGGTGGTGCTCTGCGCCACGTCAACTTCGTGATCAGCAAGAACCTGCCTTTCGTTTCCTACTGTGAACACCACATGTTGCCTTTTGAAGGGGAAGCCCACCTGGCCTATGTTCCCCAGCCTGGGGGACGGGTGGTTGGCCTCAGCAAACTGGCCCGCCTGCTTGATGCTTATGCCCGGCGTTTTCAGGTGCAAGAACGCCTCACTGAACAGCTGGCCGGGACCCTGGACAGGGCCCTTCAGCCGATGGGGGTGGCCATCATGGTGGAAGCCTCTCACAGTTGCCAGTGTGCCCGTGGCATCCGCAAAAAAGGACGAATGGTCACCACTGCCTACACGGGCATCTTTCAGATGGATGCAGCCAGCCGCCAGGAATTCCTACAACTGGTGAAACCATGAGCACAGCTGAAAATCTCATCCACAATGGAACAAACGCCCCAGTGCCTGAACAGTGGATTTTGCCCATCTCCACCCAGGCTCCCATCAAGGGATTTCATTTTTATGCCTTTCCCATGGCCATTTTGTGGGACCACCCTGAGACACACGATTGGTTGTTCAGCAATTTTTTGCATCTGGCTTTTCGCAAGAATTATGGTTCTGTCCCGGTTCCTTTTGCGTTTTACTTTGATGACTATGCCAGCTCTCCCCACCTGACCACTTCAAAACTGTCCCGGGAAGTGCTGCGGTTGACCCGGATTGATGGGGTGCAGTTTGTGCAAAATGCCCTGCTGCAAGGCCATCATGTGTACCTCAACCTCAATGAGTATTTTGTGCCTCACAAAGCAGCCCATCAGGTGCGCAACAACTCCCATGACAGTCTGGTCTATGGATACCAGGATGGCCATTTTCTGCTGCTGGGCTATGACAAGACAGGACGGTTTCGCTCCACTGAGATTGCTTTTGCAGATTTTGCCCAGGCGTATGACACCCTGGATCAGATGCCAAATCCCTGTGAGCAAGTGATCCTGTACAAATACAACCCGCATGGAACCTATGAACTGGACTTGCATTTCCTGGTGGACACGCTGGAGGATTACCTGGACTCCGTGAACATTTCGCATAAATTCACCATGCTGCACAACGCCTGGGATCGTTCGTACGGCTTTGGGTCGCATGCCACCCTGCTGGAATTCATTGAAAAATGTCTGCGGGGAGAGACCTACTGGGATTACCGGATGGTACACACCCTGTATGAGCACAAGAACTTCATGCACTTGCGCCTGGTCCATTTGCACAAGAAACTGGGTTTTGCAGAATTTGCCACTGCTGCAGAACCTTATCAAGAAATGACCAGGTGGGCCGAGATGGTGCGTTACATTTTCCTCCACTGGACGAAAACAGAAGACCGCAGCAATGTGCACAAGATGGCCGAATTGATCAATAAAATTGCAGATCTGGAATGGAAAGTCCTGCACCAGCTTTTGCAGGCACTCAGGGTCAGGTCTCTGAAACCTGTGGAGGTGATGTAAATCAAGATTTATGGTGAAATCCCTGGGCAGGAGTACATTCGGGGTCTGGGCAAAACCTATTTGCAGGGCCTGTCCACCATCATTGATTATTACGACCAGTCGCGTCACCACCAGGGGGCACTGGTGTACCACAACCTTCACACCCTCAATGTCTGGTCTGTCACCAGCCATGTGCTGGCTCACTCAAGCAAGTTGCGTCCTCTGGTTGCCGTGCAACCCCATGCTGCGCCACCTGTGACTGTGGCACAACAGGTGTGGTCTCTCGCAGAGTTGCATGGGAGGGCTGTGGATCTGAACCTGGTGACTGGCTCAAATCCACAGGATTTTCAGATCCTGGGGGAACACCTGGAGCATGGTGACTTGTATGTCCGCCTGGCGGAACATGGACATGCATTGCAGAGTTTGCTGGATGACAGGGTTTCCCCCCCTGTCAGGCCAGCCCTGTATCCCTATGCCTTTGAGAAGTTGAAGTATACCCTTCCAGCAAGCCTGAGACCCAATTTTTATGTTGCAGGGATCTCCAGTGATGCCCAGAAGCTCGGCATCCAGCTCAGGGCAGTGAATTTCACCAACCCTGAGCCTCTTGCAGGGTGGTCCCTTTTTCTGAGCACCCTGCAAGAACGCCTGCCCACATTCCGACATGCCCTGCGAGTGGGGCTGGTGGTTCGACCCACCGAAAGTGAGGCCTGGCAGGTGGCCCGAGCCCGGTTCCCCACCAGCAACAAAGGAAAAGTGGATGCTTTTTTTCGTTCCCGTTCAACCTCAGAGTGGCTGAAACGCTCGGCCATTCTGGCCTTGCAGAATGTCCAGGATGGCCCCTTCTGGATGGGTGCCTTCCTGTCCGGTCAGGCACATTGTCCTTACCTGGTGGGTACTCCTCATCAGGTCGCCGAACTGTTGAGGCAATACCAGAAACTGGGTTGCGAAGCCCTGCTGATTGATACCCCTTTTGAACCACAGGATTTTGAGCATGTTGAGGCAATGCTGGACCTGTTGTTTACAAAAACACCTCAAGTTGCTGTTGCAAACATGAACCACCAGAACCTGGAGGTTCCGTGAACATTCTGCACCTCACCACCGAATACCCCCCTCACATCTGGGGGGGCATGGGACGAAGCGTACCCCGACTTTGTGCTGCCCAGGCCCGAGCAGGCCATCAGGTGACTGTCTTGGTTTATGAATACCTGCAAAACCGTCAACAGGTGGAAATTGAATTCCGCCAGCACTGCCGGATTGTTCGGGTTCCAAGCCTGGACCTGAGCTTGTTACAGGCTCACCTGGACTTCTCAGGTTTTGACATCATCAACTGCCACATTTTCTTCTTCGCCCCATTGCTGCAACAGCTTGGGCTTCCTTTTGTGTACACTGTGCGTTCCATTGAGGCACTGGATCTGAAAAAACGTGGGGTCACGCCCAGCGCGGATCACCTGAAAAACATGGACATGCAAAAGCAACTTGTTGAAATGGCTGCACACCTTGTGGTGTGCAGTGAAGCTGAAAGACAGCATGTGCAGGCATATTTCCCAGATTCTGCACCCATCTCTGTGGTTCCAAACGGGTACGAGGTGGAGGCAGGCAGGAAAATGAACCAGAGGTCTTTTGCACGACCTTTAAAGAAATTGCTTTTTGTGGGGCGGTTCACCGAGAGAAAAGGCATCGACATTCTGCTTGGTGCCTACGCATTGCTGCTGAAAGAAAGGCCCGAAGTGCAACTGACCATTGTGGGAGGCAATTCGGGCATGAATGACAGGCTCTTTCTGAGCAAATTGATTGAAGGGGTGGATGCCAGTCTGCTGGGGCGGGTTCAGTACACCGGCTGGCTGGACGATGAGCAACGACTCGATGAGATCTATCGAGACCATGATGTGCTGGTGGTGCCCAGCACCTATGAACCTTTCGGAAACATTGTCCTGGAGGGCTTTGCAACTGGTATTCCGGTGGTGGCAAGCAACATCGGTGGCCCAGCCGAGATCATCAGCCATCAGTGGACTGGGTGGCTGTTCCAAAATGCCGATGTCCAGGACTTGAAAAACAGTTTGATGGAAGTGCTCGATTGTCCCCCCAGGCAGCTTGAAGCCATCACACGCAATGCACAGCAGGCACTGTTGCAACATTATGATTGGAAATCTGTGGCAACCCAGACGTTGCAGGTCTACAGTGTTCTGTTGAGAACCCCAGTGCTGCCTTCCTGAAGTGTTTTACATTTCGTATTCCATCGATCCAAGGAGTCAACATGCAGTATTCCCTGAACAATACGAATTTCTCCAGTCTGATCAAGCAAATCCTGCGGCGCAACCCGGGCTTTGTGGTGGCGTTGTTGTTGTGGTCTGTTTTCTGGTCTGGTTTGATGTCGACCACTCCCCTGATCTTGCGAGAAATCATCAATGCCATTTCTTCCGGGCCAGGCATCGATCTTTCAAAAATCAGCTGGCTGTTCGTTGCCTATGTGGCTGCCCAGGAATTGCTCAATGTGGCCTGGCGGGTGTGGGATTATGTCAAACTGAAATACACCCTCACCATCACCCGTGACCTCAACAACAGTGTTTTCTCCACCATTTTCGGTTACTCACGGCAGTATTTTCTGCAGCACTCCAGTGGCTCCCTGACCCGCAAGGTGGGTGCTCTCTCAGACAACATACAATCTCTTTTTGGCCTCAGTGAGAACATCACTCCACGTGTGGTGGGTGTGGTTGTGACTGCAACAATTCTTTCGTTCACCAACCCTTATTATGGTCTGTTTTTTGTGCTGTGGTCCGGGTTCTTCATCTGGCTGTCGATTTATGCCAGCAAAAGGTCCATGCCTTATTCTGAAGCCGTTGCTGAAGCATCTGCCCAGAAAGACAGCAACCTGGTTGATGCCCTGTCCAACGCAGTGACGGTGAAATTGTTTGGCGGAGAACAGCTGGAAGCAGGACGGTTTGGGAAGGTGATGGATGGTTTCTTGAAAGCGGAACGAGACCTGCAGATGTTCTTTCTGAAAATCCGATATCTGCAAGGCCTGTCTGTGGCTTTGATGATTGCTGCCTTGTTTGCCACCTACCACCACAACCTGAAATCCGGTCAGGCCACTCCTGGAGATGTGGCTTTTATTCTGGCAATTTCTCTCAACATGGTGTGGGAAGTGTGGCTGATTGGCAGCCAACTCAGTGGAGCCAGCAAAGTGGTGGGGGCATGTGTCAATGCCCTGCATGCCGTCACACAGGATGCGATTGAAGAACCCAGGGGGAACAGTCTGGCTGAGGTCTCACAAGGACGCATCACCCTTTCACAGGTGCACTTCAATTACCCAGAAAGTCCAGATGTGCTGAAAAACATTCACCTTGATGTTCTTCCCTGTGAACACATCGGCATTGTCGGAGAAAGTGGCTCAGGCAAAACCACCCTGATCCATTTGCTCTCAGGCCTCTACAACAACTACCGGGGTTCCATCAAAATTGATGGTCAGGAAATCCGTGAGATGGATCGGCAGGCATTGTTGAAGCACATTTCCATCATTCCCCAGGATGTTTCGCTGTTCAACCGCACCGTTCGTGAGAACATCCTCTATGGCAAGGTCAGCGCCACCGAGGAAGAACTGCATGCAGTTCTTGATATGGCAAATGCCAGGTTTGTGCTGGATTTGCCTCAGGGACTCGACACCGTGGTTGGCGAACGGGGCAACCTGCTTTCAGGAGGTCAAAAGCAACGCATTGCGATTGCACGTGCCATCATCAAGAAATCCAAGATCATCATTCTGGATGAAGCCACGTCTGCCCTGGATTCCCACTCTGAAAGTAAAATTGTTGACATTGTCAACCATGCCTTTGTTGACCGGACTGTGCTGGTCGTGGCCCACCGTCTGTCCACCATTCAGAAAATGGACCGGATCATTGTGATGCAGCAAGGTCAGGTGGTGTCTGTTGGAACCCACACAGAACTCCGTCAGAGTTCAGCACTCTATGATGAACTGGTTGAGAAGCAAAAGATCCTGTGAGATCCATCGAAACACCACCCCCCACTGTCACGCCAGCGGTCTGCACCCTTAAAGTGGTGTTGACCCTGTGCAGTGCAGATGTTGCACCTCGCACTGTGGTGCAACGTGTGATTCACCAGCATTGTTCTCCTCAGGCCTGGGACCTGGAGCATGACCGTCAGGGACGTCCCTGGCTGATGCTGCCAGAAAGGAAGCCCATCAGCATCAGCCACACCTCCAGCATGGTTGCAGTGGTTTTTTCTGATGGTTTGCATGTTGGCGTGGATGTCGAAAAAATCCGATGCCTTCCCACCCGACTGGTCAGTGGATTTCTAACCAGCAGTGGTTTTTTTGATCCACTGGACCTCAATAGGCTGCATCATCTCCATGGTACACATGCAGAACTCGCCACCTGGACCCTTTTTGAAGCCATTGTCAAAGCGGATGGAAGAGGGATTCATCAGGCAGAGGGGAACATCACCCTGCACCCCCAGCCCACCGGGGTTTGGTTGACCCGTTATGCCAGACGTGACTGTGTGGTGCGATGGATCTACTCGGATCAACATGTTTGCTGCCTGGCTGTGGAAGTGCCCCCGTCTGACACCCAGGTGCGCATCAGGTGCTGTCTGCAGGAGATGCACACCTGGACAGGTGCTGAGAACCTTTCAGGCAGCTCAGGTTTCTCGGTTTTGTGGAGCCGGGAATTTGACCTGCTGGGCTGAAACCTTGCAGTTTCAGGTGTGCAGTTGCAGGGGGATGGTCACATCAATGACCCCATACCAGCACCCCAGAAGCCCAGGTGAGCCCTCCACCGAATCCGGCCAGTGCGATGGTGTCCCCTTTGTGAACGAGCCCTTCACGGACGCCGTACTCCAGGGCCAGAGGAATGGTGGCACTGGAGTTGTTGGCATGCTCATGCAGGCTGATCACAAATTTGTTGATGTCCAGCCCAAGGCGATCTGCTGCAGATTCGATGATGCGTGCATTTGCCTGATGGGGCACGATTCGATCCAGGTCCTCCACGCGGAGGCCTGCTTTCTCTACAGCAACCTGGATGGCTTCTGGGATGACCCGTGTGGCAAATTTGAAAACCTCCCGGCCATTCTGGACGATGTGAACCTGCATGGGATCGCCTGATGGAAGGACCCGGGAGGTGGCTCCGGCATGCAGGTGCTTTCCACCAGACCCATCTGTGCCCCAGGCGAAGCTCTTGAAACCGTAGGGCTCCGGGACTTCTTCCAGGATGGCTGCTCCGGCTCCATCTCCAAAGAGCACTGCAGTGGTGCGGTCTTCCCAGTTGGTGATTTTAGAGAGGGTCTCTGCGCCAATCACCAGGGCTTTGCGGCTGATGCCACTCTGGATCTGACTCACCCCCACATTCAGGGCGTAGACCCACCCTGCACAGGCTGCAGAGAGGTCAAAAGCAGCGGCTTTGAGTTTGAAGTGGTCCTGAACCAGAGCGGCAACCGAGGGAAAGTAAGCATCTGGAGTTGCAGTGGCAACAATCACCAGGTCCACGTCTTTGAGGGCCTCAGGGTCCAGTTTTGCAACCGTCTGAATGGCCAGGGTGCTGGTGTACTCATGCTCGGCAGCGACAAATCGCTGTTTGATGCCTGTGCGGCTGTAAATCCATTCGTCGCTGGTGTCCATGATTTTTGAGAGGTCATCGTTGCTCAGGCGTTTCGCGGGCAGGTGGGTGGCGAGGGCAGTGATTCCAACATTCATGATTCCATCCTATAATTGACTGACCGGTCAGTCAAAGAATGATGTTACAATCCTCCATGCTGATCCTTCGTCCACCGGACCAGCAAAAGTCAGTACTCTCTGGGATGGAGCTCAGGGTGCAACACCCCATGAATGATTCTGCCCGTCATGCCCCAGATGCGGTGTCCTTTCCAGGGATAGGTGTAAATCAGGTGGGTGCGCCCTTTGAACTGGCGTTCCAGGGTTTCTGGAGGCAAGTGGAGAAGATCTGCAACAGGAACCAGCAGGATCTCTGCAACTTCTGAGGACAGTGCAAAAGGATAATTCGCTGGAAGGGTCGCAATCACCGGGGTGACATGAAAACCCAAAGGGGTGAAAGTGTCGTCCCACAGGCCATGCACCTGCACCACCTTCGGGTCCAGGCCCACCTCCTCCCAGGCTTCCCTGAGGGCGGCCTCTTTGATGGTCTCCCCTGCCTCAATCTTGCCACCCGGAAAACTGATCTGGCCCTGGTGGCTCGGAAGGTCCAGAGACCGCACGGTCAGCAGCAGGCGTGGGTTCTCTTCATCGGTGAAACCCACAAGGACAGCTGCACTGCGGTATTCAGGCAGGTGCAGGGTCACACGCTCACGGGATTTCAGGGTGTTCAGGATTTTATTCAGCAGGGTTGAGGGCATGGGCAATTCGCTGTTCGGTGCGGGCACGCAGGGCAATTTCGGGGTTCACGTCCAGGCTTCTGGCCCAGGCAATCACGGCTTCGAGGACCTGTACGACCCCCTCTTCAGATTCAGGAGCAGACTGCAGTGCTTGCTGCACACCATCCTTTGTCCCTTTGGCTTCTTGCAGGGCTTTCATGGTCTGCCTGGACCGCTCCAGTGCACCAAGACTGCTGGGAATGCGCTCCAGGGGGTGTTTCTCTTTGCCCCCGTTTTCGGCGGTTTTGATGGTCTGCCAGTTGCGGGTGACCTCTTCCGCATTCTCCACAGTGGTGTCACCAAAGACATGAGGATGGCGGCGAATGAGTTTGTCACAGATGCCCTGTTCCACTTCTGCGTAACTGAAGGTGCCTGACTCTTCTGCGATCACAGAGTGAAAAGCGATCTGCAAGAGCACGTCTCCGAGTTCACCTTTCAGTTCCTGCAGGTCCCCTTTGGAGATGGCATCCACGGCCTCTGCCGCCTCTTCGAGCATGTAGGGGCGCAGGGATTCGTGGGTCTGCTCCTGGTCCCAGGGACAACCGTCTTTCGCCCGGAGGCGGCGCATGATGTTCATCAGGTCCAGCATGACTACCTTTTGAGTCCTTTAAGGGTGTCACTGAGCACCTCTTCAAGCTGAAACTGCTTCAGGACCTTGCTGGCCTCCGGGTGGGTTTCCAGGTAAGTCAGGGCAGAGGGGTCGATCGACTGCATGGCCCGCAGGTAGGCTTTCTGCACCTCGGGCGAGAAGGACAGGAAGGCAGCCACCCGGTCCTGGTCGCTTTCAAGGGCGGGGGAAACGGTTTTCTTGGCCTTGCGTTTCATATGCCCAGCATACAGGGTTCAGACCCCGCAGATGGTGGCGATGTACCGCCCGAAGTTGAGGGTTTCCTCCTCATCGAAGCTGCCATCTGTCTTCTTGGTGGCCCGCAGGTACTGGTACAGGGTCACCATCAGTTTCATGGTGGCGTCCAGTTTGAAGTGGGGGTCGGTCTGCCCGGAGAGTTGCAGGGCGTACTTGATGGCGAGTTCCAGGGCCGCCATGTCCACGACTTCTGCCTGGCGGTATCGGAAACCTCCTCCGGTGGCCAGCCATTCCAGGGAGCAGTTGGCTTTGCTGGCGATCTGGTTGGCTCTGGAGAGGCTGGGCTCGGCCCCATTGAGGTATTTGCGAACCAGGGCCTCACCCAGACCCACTTTGCGGGCGAAGGCGGAAACGCTCTGGTCTCCAATCAGTTCTCTGAGGCGCTGTGCGAAGGTGCTGGGGATGGGTTCAGGGGCAGTGTTTTCCATACTTTAGTACGAAATTTAGAACCAGAGTATTGACATCTGGGATCGATCCCGTAAGATGATTCTACAGGACCCCACAGTCCAGGAGGAACCCATGAAACACCAGTTGAACCTGGGCGATCTTGAAGCCCAGACGGCCATCCAGGCCATTCATCAGGCATTGGTCCACAGAAACCAGTCAGCCGTCATTGCTGTCGCCGATTCACACGGCGACCTGCTGGCCCTGCGCAGAATGGACGGTGCAGGTCTCCCCTCCATTCAGGTGGCCACCAACAAGGCTTACACCGCTGCAAGGCTTGGAGAGGTCACTGGTGACACAGGAAAAGCGTCTGTCACCCAGGGCTGGAGTTTCAGTGACTACGGCGAACTGAAATACGTGGGCTGGGATGGTGGTGTGCCCGTGTGGCATCAGGGACAGGTGGTTGGTGCTGTGGCCGTCAGCGGTCTGCGTCCCGAAGAGGACCGTGATCTTGCCGAAATCGGCATCCAGAAACACCTTGAAGTGGAGGTGCTCGCATGACCCACACCGAACTGAAGCCTGGAAAGCTGAAGCTTTCAACCATTGTCGCCGGGGCATGGAGAATGGCTGACTGGAACTGGAACCCGCAAGACAGGCTGCACTGGATCGAGCAATGCATCGAGCGGGGCGTGACCAGTTTCGACCATGCCGACATTTATGGCAATTACAGTGTAGAAGGCCTGTTTGGTGAAGCCCTTGCCCTGAATCCAGAGTTGCGCAACCAGATGCAACTGGTCAGCAAATGCGGCATCAAATTGATCTCAGACCGGAGACCAGAACACCGGATCAAGTCCTACGACCACTCAAAAAAACACATCATCTGGTCGGTCGAAAATTCCCTGAGGGAACTCAGGACCGACCGCCTGGACCTGCTGCTCTTGCACCGCCCGAGTCCCCTCATGCAGGCAGATGAAGTGGCAGAAGCCTTCAGTGAACTGCAACAGCAGGGAAAAGTGCTGGCTTTCGGGGTCTCCAATTTCACCCCTCATCAGTTTGACCTGCTGAACAGTCGATTTGAACTGGTGACCAATCAGATTGAACTCTCCCCCCTGCACCTTGATCCTCTGCACGATGGCACCCTGGACCAGTTGCAAAAAGAACGGGTGGCTCCGATGGTGTGGTCCCCTCTGGCCCAGGGCCGCATTTTCACCGATTCTGGAGAACGCAGTGTCAGGGTCAGGCTGACTCTGGAACGCCTCGCCAACGAACATGGCGTATCTGTTGCAACGCTGGTTTACGCCTGGATTCTGAAACACCCCAGCCGTCCCCTCCCCATCACCGGGTCCCAGCGCATGCAGGTGATCAACGAAGCGGTTCAGGCCCTGAACGTGCAACTGTCGGAACAGGACTGGTTCGAGGTCTGGCAGGCCTCACAAGGGCATGAGGTTCCCTGAGACAGACGTCCCAGTCTGGTCCGGGTCAATCCTCACTTTGAAACCGCTGACGGGCGGGTAAAGTGAGAGGGATGCGCGATACCCTGGTCATCAACTGCGGAAGTTCTTCCATCAAATTTGCCCTGATTCATCCCCAGAGCCAGACCACAGTGGTGAGTGGCCTGGCCGAGAAGCTCAATGAAACGGGTCCTCTGCTGACCGTCAAAACAGCCAGGGGCAAGGAAACCCTGCCTCTGGCCGAGCAGGGGCACGCTGAAGCCATGCATGGAATTCTGCATGCCCTGGAGTCCCTGAACCTGTTGCAGGATGTGGCTGCCGTCGGGCACCGCATTGTGCACGGTGGTGAATACTTTCATTCGGCCACCCGGGTGAATGATGAAGTGTTAAAAGCCATTGAGGCCTGCATTCCGCTGGCTCCACTGCACAATCCGGTGAACCTGCTGGGCCTTCAGGCCGCCCTGGAAGCCTTTCCAGACCTGCCCCATGTGGTGGTCTTTGACACCGCCTTTCACCAGACCATGCCGGAACATGCCTACAGGTACGCCGTTCCGGCTGAACTGTACCGGGACCATGGGGTGCGGCGTTATGGTTTTCACGGCACCAGCCACCAGTATGTGACCATGAAGGCCGCTGAAATGCTTGGAAAGCCTCTGGAAGAGACCTGCTTTGTCAGTGCCCACCTGGGGAATGGCTGCTCCATCACTGCCGTGAAAGGGGGTCAGAGTACAGACACCAGCATGGGCCTCACCCCCCTTGAAGGCCTGGTGATGGGCACCCGTTCCGGAGATGTGGACCCGAACCTGCACCTCTTTTTGCACCAGACGCTGGGGCTCTCCATCGAACAGATCACGGACCTCCTGAACAAGAAGAGTGGTCTGCTGGGGCTTTCTGAGCTGTCCAACGATTGCCGGGAACTGGAGCAGGCCAGACTTGCCGGTCACACAGGGGCGTCTCTTGCACTGGAAGTGTTCTGTTACCGTCTGGCGAAGTACGTGGCGGCCATGGCGGTTCCGCTGGGCCGCCTGGACGCCCTGATTTTCACCGGAGGCATTGGGGAGAACAGCCGTTTTGTGCGTGAAAAAACCCTCTCTCATCTGGGCATTCTGGGCCTCAGGCTCGACCCGGAGCGCAATGCAGGTCTCGTTGGTGGGCAATCTGGCCCCATCACCCTGGAGGGGGGCACCCCTGCACTGGTGGTGGGCACCAATGAAGAGCTGATGATCGCCCTGCAAACAGAAAAGGTGCTGACATGAAAACATTCTTTATTGCTCCTGTCGGACAGCAGGTGGGACTGTCGAGCACGGCCCTTGGGCTGGTGCGGGCCCTGCAGCGTGCCTCTCTGAAAGTGGGTTTCTGCAAACCCATCGCGCAGGACCATGCCAGTCTGGACCGCAGTGTGCATTTTGCCAAGGAGAACTGCAAACTGCACGCCCCTGCTCCCATCAACCTGGACCGCGCCGAGATGTTCCTCGGGCAGCACCAGGAAGACGCCCTGATGGAGGAGGTGGTGAGTGTCTTCCAGCGGGCCGCCGAGGGGGCAGACGTGGTGGTGGTCGAGGGTCTGGCGATCACTGGAAAGAACCCTTATGCCCACCAGCTCAATGTGTCGATGGCCCGCAACCTCGGAGCAGACACCGTGCTGGTCGCCACACTTGCCGGGAACCCCACGTTTGAACTGGCAGACCAGCTGGAGATCACCGCCCATGACTTCGCCAGCAGCAGCAGGCAGGCCATTGCCGGTTATGTGCTGAATTTTGCTGATGCCGATCTGGACGTGATGAAGCTGGTCCATGACCTGCGCACCCACAGCGACCTGCTGGGCAGTTTGCCGATGCTGGGGATCATTCACCGCAACGCTGAACTGGCTGCCCCGAGAACCTGGGATGTGGCCCAGCACCTGCACGCCAGAATCCTGAACCAGGGTCACATGAAGATGCGCCGGGTGCGGGCGAACATGGTTTCTGCCCGTTCGGTGAACCGCATTGTGGACCTGTTCCGTCCCGGGACACTGGTGGTGGTCCCCGGAGACCGCGAGGATGTGATCATGGCGACCAGTCTGGCCAGCCTCAACGGCATCCCTCTGGCAGGCATGCTGATCACCTGTGGCGAAATGCCCGACGAAACCATCCTCAGGCTGTGCCGCCCGGCCCTGAATTCGGATCTGCCCGTCATGCTGGTGGATTCCAACAGCTACCACACTGCAAATCTGCTGAACCAGATGGACCCACAGGTGCCCCTTGATGACCTGGAACGCATGGAGCAGGTGCTGGACTTCGTGGCGGACCGTCTGGACACCGGGCACCTCAAGCAGAACATCCACGTGGCCCATGAGCGCAAGATGCCCCCTCCGGCTTTCCGTTATGAACTCATCCAGAAAGCACGGGTGGCCCGAAGGCGCATTGTCCTCCCTGAAGGGGATGAACCCCGCACCGTGCGTGCAGCCATCCAGTGCCACGAGAAAGGCATTGCCGAGTGCATCCTGCTTGCCAAGCCTGAGAGTGTCCAGCGGGTGGCCGAAGCACAGGGCCTGACGCTCCCGGACTCCCTGCGCATTGTGGACCCGGTGTCCGTGCGCAGCCGTTATGTGGAACCGATGGTGGAACTCCGCAAGCACAAGGGCCTCACCGCGCCCATGGCCGAACACCAGCTTGAGGACACCGTGGTGCTGGGCACCATGATGCTGGCCCTCGGTGAGGTGGACGGTCTGGTCAGTGGGGCCATCCACACCACCGCCAACACCATCCGTCCTGCCCTGCAACTCATCAAGACTGCCCCCAACACCCGCATTGTCAGCAGTGTCTTTTTCATGCTGATGCCCGAACAGGTGCTGGTCTACGGAGATTGCGCAGTGAACCCCAACCCCACTGCAGAAGAGCTGGCAGACATTGCCATTCAGTCGGCAGACTCTGCTGCAGCGTTCGGGATCACCCCGAGGGTTGCCATGATCAGTTACTCCACCGGAACCTCCGGAGCTGGGGACGATGTGGAGAAGGTCCGTCAGGCCACGGAACTGGCAAAAAGCAAGCGGCCAGACCTGATCATTGACGGTCCAATGCAGTATGACGCTGCGAGTGTGGCCAGTGTGGGCGCACAGAAGGCTCCAGGCAGTCCGGTGGCAGGCAAGGCCACGGTGTTCATCTTCCCTGATCTGAACACCGGGAACACCACCTACAAGGCCGTGCAGCGCAGTGCCAACGTGGTGAGTGTGGGTCCGATGCTGCAGGGTTTGCGCAAACCCGTCAACGACCTGTCCCGGGGTGCACTGGTGGATGACATCGTGTACACCATTGCCCTCACGGCCATCCAGTCCACGCAAACGCAGTAACGCAAAAGTTTGCTGTCCATCCCGGGTGAAAAGCCCGGGATTCTTTTTTGGGACGGCTTTGAACAGAAGATGTGATCTCAATCACAGCGTTCATGGTTTTGTAAGCGTTTTTTATTTACACTGAAGGACATAGGGCACAATTTCTGCAAGGAGAGCGACCATGAACAGCTACAAACACACCGAACGGCTGAGCACTGCCCCTGGAGACCTCTGGAAGGTCCTGACCGATGTCGCCCACTGGAGCACCTGGGACCCGGAAGTGGAGAGCGCCACCCTGGAAGGCATTTTTAGACAGGGCGCAAAAGGAACGATCAAACACAAAAACGGTGCTGTGATCAGGTTTTCTGTGCTTCTCTGTGATGTGGGCCAGAGCTACATCATCTCCACCACCCTGGCACTGGGCGTGGAAATGCTGACCAAACGCTACTGGGAACAGGACGGCAAAGACCTGCTGCTGACCCAGGAGGTCACCCTGATTGGCCCCATGGCTCCCATTTTCATGCGCATGCGCAAAGAAGGCCTTTCCAGAAATGTTCCTGCAGCACTGCTGAACATCAAAGGACTGCTGGAACCCCACTTTCAACAGGGCACAAAAGAAACCATCAACCGCAATATGAGTGGTGAAAACAAGCCTGGGTCGGCGTTCTAGCAAGCACATCCACTGGAAGCGTTTCTATTCATGGTCTACTTGCTGAAACCTGGGCTTCTGGTCCAGGTTTTTTGTGACTCTGAAGGGGTTGTGGATGGTATGAGAGGAGAAAACCGTATTGTAGATGCCTCCATGTCGTTTTCCTGAAATCCTGAGTCCATGCACTACTCTGACGCCTTTGTGCTGATGGCTGACAACTGATCCATCCAGAGCATGACCTGGCTCCCATTTCCCATGAACACTGGGATTTAAACTGGAGCCCTATGAAATATCAGAATGCACTGATCACCGGCGGTTCCAAAGGCATCGGATACAGCATTGCAAAAACCCTGCTCGAAGCAGGACTGAACGTCACCATCACCGCTCGCAAACAGGAAGAGCTTGACGCTGCAGCCCAGTCTCTGGGACAGCCCGAAAAAGTGCTGGCGGTCAAAGCAGATGCCAGAGAATACAGCCAGCTTGAAGCCGCAGTGCAGGCCCACCTTGAGAAATTCGGTGCACTGGATGTGGTGGTGGCCAACGCAGGGGTGGGTGTGTTCAAACCCGTGCAGGACCTCAGCATTGAAGACTGGCATGCGGTCATCGACACCAACCTCACCGGAGTGTTCTACACCCTCAAGGCCAGTGTGGATGCCCTCAGCAAAACCAAAGGATACCTGATCACCATTTCCAGTCTGGCAGGCAAAAACCCCTTCGCTGGAGGGGCAGCTTACAACGCCAGCAAATTTGGCCTCAATGGCTTCACCGAAGCGGCCATGCTGGACCTCCGTGCCCTGGGCATCAAAGCCACCCAGATCATGCCGGGAAGTGTCGCCACCCACTTCAACAACCACACCCCGAATGAACAGGACGCCTGGAAAATCCAGCCCGAAGACATCGCCCAGATTGTGCAGGACCTGCTGGAGATGAATGAAAGAACCCTGCCTTCCAGGGTGGAAGTGCGCCCAAGCCAGCCCAAAAAAGGCTGAATCAAGATTTTTGAGGGAGGAAGCATGGCTTCCTCCCTTTTTTATGGCTGTTTCACCTGATGGGCCAGCACACCTCAGTGCGGTACTGCTGTGCAGCCGCCACCTGAGAAGGGCCAATCAGGTACACCTCTCTGGGAGGTCCTGCTGGACCGTGGCCCAGACCCTGCATCCCTTCCAGCAGCGCCGTGTATGCCCCTGAGAGCGCATCATATGGACCGGAATGCAAGGTGTGAAGCACCAGACCGGTGGGAAACATCTGGACCTCGGGGCAGTCCTTTGATGGAGCCACAACGGGAATTCCAGCTTCCACCGTGAGGTCCTCTTCCCGGAATTCCTGATCGTGATACATCAGGAAAGGAGCACCATTCGGCCTCAGGTTCAGGTCGGCGGCCCTCCTGTAAAGGGATGCAAAGAGGGCACCCAGGTTCTGCTGGATCTGCAAAAACGTGGAGGTTTCTGTGTGGGTGATGGCGTGCCACCCTTCCTCTTCTCGCACAAAAACCTCATGCCTGGAGAGGAGCAGGTGCGGAGGCTCTTCCAGAGCAGCAATTTTCTGTTGCAACTGCACAAGCTCCTTCTCCAGTTGGTCCCGGTGCTGCTGCATGCGGCGCTGGAGTTCCAGGGGGTCTTGTATTTGTAACAGGTCCCGAATGGCCTCCAGCGAGAAATCCAGGGACCTCAACCAGCGGATTCTTTCGGCATCCTGTGCCTGAGAGAGGCTGTAGTAACGGTACCCCGATGGCTCGATGTGCGCCGGTTTCAACAGCCCGATTTCGTCGTAATGCCTGAGCAGCGAGACCGAAATGCGGGTCACCTGGGAGAAACGGCCAATGGGAACCAGGGGTCTCATCGGCTGGTCACAGGGTAACGGATCAGGGTTTTCAGTTTCTCAGGAGCAGCACGGGTGAAATCAGACAGGTAGATCTCATGGTGTTTCCCTGAGATGCTCAGGGCCTGCGCTGCAATCGAGTTGTGCAGCCGCTCAATGGTCTCCCCTTCCGCGCTGAATGGGCCCACATGCAGGACCTGGGCCACCTGCCCTTCCGTGAAGGTTTCCAGTCGCACCTCACTCAGCCTGTCCAGCCCTTTCTTGCGAATCACTTCTGAACGGATCTGCTCAAAGAGCGCTGGAGTCAGGTGGTCTGGTTGCTGGATCATCAGGGTCCAGTGCCAGTGTTCACGGCTGGCCTGCACCGCATCAAATTCAGGAGCTTGCTCGTTTCCCATCCACCAGAGGCCCTCAAGGGGTTGCACCTTGTGTTCAGTGCCCAGCTTTTTCAGGGCAAATTTGATGGCGTAAGACAGGCTGTAGAGGGCAGAAACAGCTGTTTTAAAAGCAGGGGCAGTGTTGGGGTCTCCTGTGCCATCCAGCATCAGGCACTGGACCGGAGGCAACTGTAGAAGCTCAGGATCGTGGCGTTTCGGGGCTCTGGGGGCTTTCAGCAGGGTGTTCATCGGACCTCCTGCCTTCAGTATCGGGTCTCCAACGGTTGCAGGGTCAAGGGCAGGAATCCTTCAGGATGAAGGGTCAGTCAGGTCCAGAAAGTGATCGGGGTCATCAGGCTGGAAGACCTGCCTGATCCATTCAAAAGCGCTGCGTTCACTCTCAAAATTCCCGTACTCGCTCGGGTTTCCCTCGGTGAAGTAAATGCGGATCTGCCACTGGGTGGGCAGAATCTGGTGCACCTCCACCCGGGTCACCTGATCCAGGTTGATCACGTTTCTGTGTCCATTGGGATTTTTGACAATCAAGAAGTGTGCCATGTTTCAAGCATGACCCGAGGGGCACGAAAAATCTGTAGCATCCAGGAAAGTCAAAAAGCGCCCCGGGGCAGGGCGCTCATTGCAGGTTCTGATCGCTTCAGGCCCGGCTGAATTCTTCCACACGGTCTTCATGGGCAACAATGGCCCTGGCGGCCATGCCCAGAAAGAATCCGGTGTCCACCACACCCAGGGTGCCTTTGAGGTCCCGTTCCAGTGCAGTGGGGTTGGGATGGTTGAACCAGAGGTCCGCGATGAAATTGCCGTTGTCCGTGATCAGGAGCTCACCGTTCTTCTCTCGAAGTTTAGGCTCACCGAACTTCGAGAGGCGCTGCAGGGTGCTCTGGATGCCAAACTGCACCACTTCCACAGGCACAGGGGCCTTCTGCCCGAGATGAGACACCAGTTTGGTGTGGTCGGCAATCACAATGAACTCTTTTGCCTGGATCTCCACAATTTTCTCGCGCAGCAGAGCAGCACCGAGGCCTTTGATCAGGTCCAGCGTGGGAGAGATCTCATCTGCCCCATCGATGGCAATGTCCAGAGGGGTGGGGTCCAGGTCCAGCACGGTGATGCCATTTTCACGGGCCAGACGCTCGCTGTCGATGCTGGTGGCCACAGCAACAATGTTCGTCAGTTCACCATCGCGGAGTTTGCGGGCCAGTTCCAGAATGGCATACTTTGCGGTGGAACCCGTCCCCAGACCGACCCGCATGCCACTCTGGATATAACTTACAGCCTTGATGGCCGCCTGTTCCTTCAGGGCTTCGAGGCTCATTTTGCCCTCTTTTCCATGTCAGCTTTGATGGTTTTGAGCACACTCTCGGCGTGCCCATCCACCTTGACCATGTACCAGGCTTTGACCACTTTGCCTTCTGGATCAATCACGAAGGTGGTGCGCTTGATGCCTTCGGTGATGGTGCCAAAGTTGTTCTTGGTGCCCCAGGCCCCAATTTCGTTGATGTATTCGCCACTCAGGTCGGAGAGCAGGGGGAAAGGCAGGCTGTACTTCTCGGCAAAAGCCGTGTGGCTCTCCTGATCGTCTTTGCTGAGGCCCAGCACCTGAACCCCGAGTTGCTTGAGTTCAAGGTTGTCCCGGAAATCGCAGGCCTCTTTGGTGCATCCAGGAGTGTCGTCCTTGGGGTACACATAAAGCACCACATACTTGCCCCTGTAATCGGAGAGGCTGTGCGTCTTGCCGTTCTGGTCCTGCAGCTGAAAATCAGGCATCTGTTGAAGGGGTTCGAGTTTGCTCACAGCACTAGGTATACCATGTGGGATTTCAGGTTTGTGGAGGGTGGATTGGATTTGAGCCGAAGGCCTGACTTGATGCCAAGGGCCGAGAGCCCAGGGCCGAGGACTGCTTTGGCCAGAGCGTTGTCTTAAGCATGGAAGCATTCGAGACGCGACAGCGAGAGCCCTCAAGCAGCCCAGCTTTGCTTTAGCCAATGCCATGAAGTGCCATGCCTTCGGCCCTCGGCCCTCGGCCCTCGGCTTTCCTGCTGGCATGAGGCGCAATCCCATCCTGCAGCTCTTCGGTCAGGTTAAAAGTCACCGTGCGGTAATGGGTGGGGGCAAGACCAAACCGCTCGTTGAGGGTGGCGGGCAGGTCCCGGGGATGGAATTCCAGAGAGGTCCTCAGCAGGTCAATGTCTTTCTGTTCAAGCAGCATCAGGGGATCGCTTGAGGCCAGCAGTCCTCCTGTGACTTGCACGAGTCTCAGCAGGGATTCCCGTTCCTGGTCGCTGAGCAGGCTGAGTTTCTGGCGGGCGATCATCACGTCGGGGTCGGGCATGTACCAGTGGTGCTGGTAGAAGCGGCTCAGGCAGGTTTGCAGGGTGCCTTTCAGGCTGGGGTGGCTTCCATCTTTGACCCACCTGCGTCGGGCGTAATCGTCCCAGAAGGGGGTCACGTCGGGTCCAATGCGCATGGCGTCTACCAGGCCGACACTCTGGGCCAGAGGGGCACCGCATCCCAGAAGAAAAGCGTCTCCTGCGCCTTTTTTGAAGGCTTCCATTCCTTTTCGGTAGGCTTCTGTTCTGCTGAGTCCGTTCTGGCGCACGCCGGGCAGGGCTCCTGCAAAAAGGAAATCCAGCTTGAAGTAGCTGTATCCGAAACTTCTGAACGTGCGGGCGAGGTCTTCCAGCCAGTCCAGCACCTCCTGCTGGCTGAGGTCCAGGGCGTAATAATCGTTGTCCCAGTTGTCTCCAGCAATCACCAGCTGTCCCTGGGTGTCTCTCAGGAACCACTCTGGATGGTTCTGAAAGAGTTGACTGGTGGGACTGGCAATGAATGGAGCCATCCACAGGCCTGCTTTGAACCCAAGCCTCTCCATCTGGGCAGGGATGCCTGCCACATCTCCCTGGAAGGTGGGGCGTTTTTCCAGCCAGTCGCCGAGGTCGTTCTGGTAACCGTCATCGAGCTGGAAATAATCGAAGGGGAGGTCGAGTTCACGGGCAATCCGGGCGTTCTCGATGAAGTCACGCTCGGTGATGTTGCGGTAGTAGGAGTACCAGCTGCACCACACCCGCACAGGATTCCACACTGGGGCCTGCATGTTCTGAGCGAACTGTCTGGAGAGGTCTTCAATGCGCTGTATGGGCTGATCGGTCCACTCAAAGACCACTTCTTCGGGGGTGCCATCGACCTTCAAAGTGACGGTCACGGCATTCTGTTCAATTCGGGCTTCCCAGCAGGCCACGCTGGTTTTTGCGGAGAGGGCAAACCCGATGTAAGCCCCTTTTTCGGTCACCAGGGCAATCAGGTGGTGGCTCCGCCACACGCCTGCCTGTCCGGTGGGTGGGAACTGGATGTCATAGCCCTGTTTGATCAGTGCTTCCAGAATGGGGGCGGTCTGGGTGTCGCTGAGGGGTCGGAGGTCGGCGTCACTCCAGCTCTGGTAGCCGTTGAGCAGGATGTCGTAGTGGTCCAGGGGGAGGGTCCAGGTGTGATGGGCGGTGATGATGTGTTCTTTCATGCTGATCTCCAGGCAGAAAAAGGGGGAAGCCCCAATGGGCAGGGCTTCCCTGGGAAAGAGGAGAGCGTGGATTTACTTGAAGAGGGCGTTGACTTTCTGGTTGGCTTCCTTCAGGGCTTCCGCTGCAGGGGTTTTGCCCAGGAAGACGTTTTCGAGCGCAGTGGTCATGATCGAGTTGATCTGGCTGGCGTTGTCGGTGATCGGGAACAGGAAGGTGCTGCCTTTGGCCTTGGCGGTCTTGGTGAAGGCGGAGACGTCTGCCCCATTCTTCTTGTGGGTGGCGAGGGCCAGGTTCACACCACTGTTGACGGCCGGGAACACCGCACCGTACTTGCCGACCACATTTTCACAGGCAGGAGAACCCAGGTACTTGACCCATTTCCAGGCTTCCTCTTTCTTCTTGCTGCCGACCCAGATGCTGTCCGCGAGACCGTTGAACATGCTGGTGCGTTTTCCGGTGGGACCCACGGGCAACAGGGCGAAGCCCACATCGAATTTGGCGTTGTCGATGTACCACTTGATCATCCAGCTTCCGTCCGTGGTCATGGCCCCTTTACCGGCCACGAACTGGCTGTTTGCACCGAGACCCCGGATGTCCTTGTAGGGAATCAGGAAGCCTTTCTTGAGGCTGAGGTCGGTGAGCCACTGGATGGTCTCGGCCAGTCTGGGATCGTCATAGTAGTATTTGGTGGCATAAAGTCCATCGTTGTATTTGAAGCCGTTGGACACGGCAAGCCAGCTCCAGCCCGTCTGCCCGTAGGGGTTGGGATCATAAGGGTTCAGGAGGCCGTACTGCTTGACTTTGGTTTTGTCGAAGTTCTTGGAGAGACCATTGTTGCCGTTCTGGTCGAGGGTCAACTGGGCAATCACTTTCTCGAAGGAGCCACCGTCTTTGGGGTTCCACTTCAGGGCATTCAGGGTTTTTTCGCTGATCCCGGCTTTTTTCAGCATGTCTTTGTTGTAGATGATGGCAACGGTGTCCCAGTCCTTGGGCAGGCCGTATTGTTTGCCGTCTCTGCCCCACAGGGAGTACAGGCCTTCCAGGTAGATGTTGGTTTTCACACTGTCTCGTTTGATCCAGGGGGCGAAATCCACAATCTGACCGTTTGCCGCAAACTCGGGGTACTTGGAGAGGTGGTTGGTGAAGACGTCGGGTGCCGTTCCAGCCACAAATCCGGTGGTGATCCCGGTCCAGTAGTCGTCCCAGCCTTTCTGGGTGATCTTGATGTTGATGTCAGGGTTGAGTTTGGTGAAGTCTTTTGCGCACTGCTGGTAGGCAGGAAGCTGTGCGCTGTCCCACAGCCAGTAATCCACGGTGGTGGCGGCACTGGCGGTGGAGAGGGCGGAAGTGAGGGCAAGGATGCTGCTGAGGGTCACAAACTTTTTCATAACGTTCCTCCGGTTGGGCTGGGATTTTGCTCTGAAGTGGGGCCTTTTTGCAGTGTGCTGTCTCAATTCAAGGTCTCTCTTCCTCCTTGAACGTTGAAACCTGGGTTGTGGGTGCTGCTCAGGTGCGGTTACTTGCCGCCACTGAAGGCGAGGGATTCAATCACGCGCTTGCCCATGATCAGCAGCAGGATGAAAACCGGAATGATCGACAGAAAGGCTCCGGACATCAGGCCCGTCCAGTCCGGTGATCCCTGGGGGGTCTGGGTCTGGAATTGCTGCAGGGCCACAGGGAGGGTGTAGACGCTCTCGTCTTTGCCGATCAGGTACGGCCAGAAGAATTCGTTCCACATGCCGATGGTGGTGAGGATGCCGAGCGTGGCGAGGGGTCCCTGGCTCATGGGGAGCACGACCTTCCAGAAGATCATGAAAGGACTTGCACCGTCCAGAACAGCGGCTTCTTCGGTCTCTCTGGGGATGGAGAGGAAAAACTGCCTGAGGAAGAACACCGCAAAGGGGGTCATCAGGATGTAGGGGGCGACGAGGCCCTGCATGGTGTTCAGCCACCCGAGGTTCTTGATGGTGATGAAGTTGGGGATGAAGAGCACGATCCCGGGAATCATCATGGCGGTGAGAAACAGGGTGAAAATCTGGTCCCGGAAGGGGAATTTGAGTCTGGCGAAGGCGTAGGCAGCCAGGGCAGAGAAGAAGGTCTGTCCGATCACGATGAGTCCGGTGAAAATCACGGAGTTCCAGATGGATTTCAGGAAGTTCACGCTCTGTCCGGAGCCTCCGGCCTTGAGGGCTTCTTCAGCAGTGACCATGCCGAGTACCCGCTTGAAGTTGTCCAGGGTGGGCTCACTCGGGAGAAGCTGGCCTCCACTTTCAAAGAGGGTGGTGCTGCTCGAGAGGGCGGTCTTCAAAACGATCCAGATCGGGAAGATGGAGAGCAGGATGACCAGGAGGATGCCGAACCAGGCCAGGAAGTGTTCCCAGGCCATGCTCTTGCGGTTTTTGCGGGCTTGTGTGGGTTGGGTCTGCACGGTCATGTGGGTCCTTTCCTCAGGCCAGGTCCGACTGGTCGGCGCGGAAGAATTTGAGTTGCAAGACGGTGAAAATCAGGATGATGGCAAAGAGAATCATGCTCATGGCGGTGGCGTAACCCATCTTGAAGAAGGCGAAAGCATTCTCGTAGATGTAGTACACCAGCACTTTGGTGGCATCTGCAGGTCCGCCGTTGGTTGCCACAGCAACAGTGTCAAAGATCTGGAAGGACCCGATGATGGAGGTCACCACCACAAACACCGTCACCGGGCGCAAAAGGGGCAGGGTAATGCGCCAGAACATCTGTCCTTCGCTTGCGCCGTCAATCTTGGCAGCTTCGTAGACGCTTCTGGGGATGCTCTGCAGTCCAGCATAGAAGAGCAGGGCGGTGAATCCGGCGTGTCTCCAGATGTTCACGAAGGCCACGGTGGGCAGGGCCTGATCGGTGGAGGCAAAGAAGTCCTGTTTCGGAAGGCCCAGGGCTTGCAGGCCAGCATTGACGATGCCCAGGGAGGGATCAAGGAGCCACAGGAAGACCAGGGCCACCAGCACGTTGGAGAGCAGGTAGGGCAGGATCATCAGGCCACGGATGACCGTGCTCTTGACAACGCGGTCCATGGCCACAGCAAGCAGAATCCCCAGGATGGTCTGAATCGGGATGTTGAGCAACACGTACTTGAAGGTGATCCACAGGGCGTTCCAGAATTTCTCGTCCTGAAAAACCTGCCGGTAGTTTTCGATGCCAACGAAGGTGGGTTCCCTGAGCATGTTCCAGTCGGTGAAGCTGATCCACAGTCCACGCAATGCCGGGTACATGTAGAAGAGCACGAAACCGATCAGGGCTGGCAGGATGAAGGCAAGTCCGGTGAGGGCTTCCAGCCTGGCACTTCTGTTGACCGTGCCTCTTGCCGGGGTCTCTGGGGTGGCTTCTGTGGTGTTCATGGTCTCCTCTCCTCTTCAGGTTGATCGTTCAACTTACAGATCTGAAACAGTTGATCGTTCAACCAATGGGTCTGACTGAATGGGATGGGGCAGCAGTGAAGTTCAGGAAGACGAGCGAATGCGTAAACTGACGGGCATCCACAGGTGGTCGTGAATGTCCTGGCCATCGATCATGTCGACCAGGGTCTGCACAGCGTGATTGACCATTTCGACGTAAGGAACATGCACGGTGGTCAGGGGGGGATTGGTGTAACGGGAGAATTCAATGTCGTCAAAGCCAGTGATGGACACATCTTCCGGCACCCGCACACCCATCTCGAAAGCTGCACTGAGCAGACCAATGGCCATCCGGTCGTTGGCAGAAAGGATCGCGTCAGGTCTGGGGTTCAGGTTCCAGAGGGTCTCAAAGACCTGCTTTCCCCCTTCAAAAGACCAGTCTCCGTGACAGATGTAATCGCTGGACAGGCACACCCCGAGTTCACGGGTGGCTTCAAGGAACCCAGAGAGTCGAAGTTCTCCAGACTGGGTGTAATCTTCACGCCGTCCGCCCACAAAGGCCAGACATTTGCGGCCTTTCTGGACCAGATGGTGCACCAGTTGCCGGATGCCATCTCCATACTGGGGCATCACCGAAGGCAGAGAGGAACTGGCTTCAAAACGGTCAAAAAGCACAATGGGACGGTTCCAGTGGGACAGTTCATGAATCAGGGTGTCGGGAATGCTGGGGCTGAGGAACAGCAACCCATCCAGGCGACCCTGCGACAGGTGGACCTTCAACTCTTCGAGGTCGTTGGGGTTGTCCTCAAACACATGGTAGGTGAGCAGGCTGTAGTTTGCTTCTTTCGAAGCTTTCGAAACAGCAGATTGCACCATGTTGCGGTAGGGGTCTTCCACATCGAAATCGGCCACCTCGTAGAACACACATCCCAGGGTCATGGACTTCTGCTGCCGGAGCACCTTGGCGGTGAAGTTGGGGACAAAGCCCATCTCACGGATCACCCGTTCCACCCGTTCACGGGTTTCGGGCTTCACGCTCTTGGTGTTGTTGATGATGTTGGAGACCGTCTGGTACGACACACCAGCACGCTCTGCCACATCGCGCAGCGTAATACGGGTCACGGGGACACTCCTAGGGGGTTTGGTTGAACGATCAACTGATTTATAACAGAAATCGGAGCAGGGGTCAATTGCCCCCTGAAACGTTTTGTCAAATTGAATGGGTTTCGAACAGGTTGTTCACATCAAAAGACCGGGATTTGTGCACCCGATCCAGACTTTCGAAAACTTCTTTGTTTTCAAAATTTACAAAGCTCTCCGGGCCTTCAGGCCCTCTGGACTTTCTGCTTCACTGGGCCGGTGCTTGCTGGAAGGCCTCACGACAGGATCTCAATTGCTCGCAGTCCACCAGGTCTTTTTCGCGCATGGGGATCTGGTAGAAATCAGCAATCAGGATTTTCATGGCGAGGTGCATTTCAGCCGTCAGGGTGGGAAGGGCCATCCCCTGCACCTGAACCACATGGGTTTCCAGAAAAACCTCAGGCCACTGAATGGGTGCAAGTTCTCCGAATGTGCGAGGTGGGCAGGCCCGGGAGTCTATGGGAACCACATCCACGATCAGGTGTTCTCGCCTGTAAAAAACATCTCCTTCTTCCAGAGACCCCTGAAGGTGACTGAAGCCGAGGTCTTCCAGCACCCTGAGCATGCGCGGTCCATCATGTGCGTCCACCATGAAATCCAGGTCCTCATGGGCCCGGTAGCTGTGCCCGACCACGAGCTCAATGCCATGACCACCAATCAGCCAGTGTTTGAGATTTTGCCGCTGAAACTGTTCAAGAAGTGTCCATTCTTCAGGTTGAAACATGGCCAGCACTGTATCACAGCTTCACACTCCGACAAATTCCTCAATGCGTGCACGGGCATCCGGGCTTGCCGTTCGGGTCTCCCCCACGATTTCACCATCCCGCAGGAAGATGATTTTCTCGGCGCACAGGGCTGCTGCAGGATCATGGGTGACCATCACCACCGTCCAGCCTTCTTCAGTGACCCCCTTCTGGAAGATTTCCAGCACCTCACGGCCATTTCTGCTGTCGAGGTTTCCGGTGGGTTCATCTGCAAGAATCACCGAAGGACGGTTGATCAGGGCACGGGCAATGGCCACCCTCTGGCGCTGCCCTCCTGAGAGTTCTGAAGGACGGTTCCTGAGCCGCCCGGTCAGGCCCAGCCGTTCTGCCAGTGCAGGAAGGGTGGATCTGGCCTGTTTCAGCTGTCCAGAAAGCTCCGAAGTCAGCAAAATGTTTTCTTCGGCACTCAGGGTAGGAATCAGTTCAAACGTTTGAAAGATGAATCCGATCTTTTCACGCCTGAGCAAGGTCAGGGCGTCGTCCTTCAGACCACGGGTGGGGGTTCCTGACAGCACCACATCCCCTTGATCAGGATGGTCAAGCAGGCCCAGCAGATTGAGCAGGGTGCTCTTGCCACTGCCTGAGGGTCCCATCACAGCCACGAAAGACCCTTGCGGGATGTCCAGGGTCACCTTTCTGAGGGCATGCACCTGCTCATTTCCCAGGGTGAAGGTTTTGCTGAGGTTCACGGCTTTCAGGACAACGGTCATGTGGGTTCCATCATAAGGGAATCAGGCCCAGAACAGGGTTGCCTTGCCTGATGCAAGGCAGGCAGAGCTACAATTCTCTGATGGCATGCTTCTGCAGGTACCTCCTGAGTTCATCAGGGGTCTGAAAAGTGCCCAGCAGGTGCTTTCCAAGGTACAGTTCAATGGTTTCCAGATTTGAAGGGTCCATCTCTTCAAGCTCCTGAAGTGACACCTTCATGGAACCACCGTTTCTGGGAAGGACCGTCAGAAGGTGTTTCATGGGCAAAGGCATGAAATCAATGTCCGCCCGGTCCAACTCCGAACCGAGGCCCCGGATCTGGCGGTATTCTCGGTAACGGCTCAGCACCTCCGCCTGGGCAGCTTCAAGTGAGGGGCATTCAGCGACTTTCAGATCCCTCAACCACACCTCCACGCGACCCACCAGCCCCAGTTCATGCTGCTCCAGGGTCCATCCCTCTCTGCCCTGCAGGTCATGGAAAAGGGGTGAGTCTTCTGAATGGTCCACCCGGTAGGGCCCCTCAAGGTCTGACAGGTTGCTTTCTGAGAAGGTCCAGACCCGCAGTTCAAAAGGGCTGTACTTCAGCACTTCCTGCTGAGAAGGCTGGTGCAATTCTGCCCACATGTCTGTGGTGGTCATCTTTTTTTCTTCTTTGCGGGTGAGGGTCTGTGCAGGACCCACTTCGGGCGAGATGGGAAGGAGCCAGACTCGGCGGTAGTTTCGGTAACGGGCAAGGAGCCAGTTTTCAGCGTCTTTCAGGTCGCCTGAGTACAGGGAGTCCCCCTGCCAGCGTACCTCATGGGTTGTGCTGCTCTGCTCGCGGGATTGCACCACCCCACCTTCCAGCTGTTCTTTGATTTCGGTCACCTCGAAAAGGTCCAGCACCCCGGAGTCCAGCACCTGCATTCGGCTCTGCAGGTGAGGGCACAACCAGGGTTCCAGCCGTTTGCACCGAAACACCATGTCCCAGATCCAGGCGTTCAGTGACTGAGGCATCTGCACAGCAACAATCAGAAAACCCAGACCTGCAATCAGGGAGAGCCACCACAGGCCCTTTGCCCACCAGAATTCTCCCATCCCAACAATCAGGCCAGCAACGAGTCCTGCGTACTGCCAGCCTGCCACAGCACGAATGCGTTCATATTTGCGGCGGTACAGGGGCCAGGTGAGGAGGGAAATCAAGAAGAGCTGGGCCAGCAGCAAGGGCCACACATTGTCCTGCACGATCCAGCGGCCAGAGAGCACCCCGAAGAAAAAAGCCCCTGTGGCCCACAAATTGAATAAAAAAGTGGTCAATTGTTGCATGGTTCCCCCTTATTCCGGTGTGGTTCTCCTGACCATCCCAAAATGAAACATGTACCTTGCTGTGGGCTGACCCTGGCTTTCAGCCGTGTGGTACCGGCGCATCAGGGCCAGCAATTCCTCCTGAAAAGCACTGGCCTGCCCCTCTGTCAGGTCGGCATGGAACCAGTCGTTGATGGGATATTCTTTTTCGTTCACCGGGGTGCCGTCCTGCAAAGCAGGTTCCAGACGGTGCAGCAGGTCCGTACCTGTGACCCTGAGTTGCCAGTGTGGATAGGCTCTGCGTCCCGCCCGTGCCACCTCCTCCATGAAGGTGCTCCACCACCAGGTGGCATGGGCTTTGACCAGTTCCACATCACTGAACTCAGGAAGAATTTCGATGGGAGCAATGAATTCCTCTGCCGTGGCCTGGTAGTAGCGCACCGGCTTGCCTGCCCGCCTGACTTCACGGCGGATTTCCAGCAGCCCTCGATCCAGCAGTTTGTGGGTCCAGTAGCTCATCTTGCCCACCGAGATGCCAAGTTCCTGGGCCGCCTGCTGGATGCTGCGCTCTTCTGGCACGTAGGGCCTGAGGTACTGCAGGTTGCGGCTGTCCAGCATGAAACGGGCCGCTTCTTCATCAAGCAGGTGGATGCTCACCCTTTCAGCTTAACGGTCGAAGATGAAAAGGTTACATTTCAGAAACAATTCTGAATGGCGTCTTGAATTTGAAATGGGCCGCAAGTCAGAATCAGCCCACCCAGGAGCTGCAGTTGTGCGGCTCCAAGGAGGTTTTCATGAAAAAAACCATTCTGATGGTCTTTGTCACTGCCACCATGACCGCACAGGCAGAAGATGTGTTCTCGGCCATGTTCGAGTCCACCGCCAGCAACATGCAGAACACCGCCATGACCACAGCCATTTCCGGAGCGGTGCAAACCACTGCAGACAAGGCCAAACCTGTGGCGAAAAGTGCCCTGCTGACCTTCAAACCCAATCCCAAAACCACTGCTGCCCTGCAAGACCAGATTTTCAAAGCCCTGCTGGAAAAAGCCCCTGGCAAGCACAATGAGATCAAGAACATGCTGAAGCAGGCCGACGTGGTGAACAACATGCGCAAAGCCGTGAAAGACCTGGGGTACGACCCCAATGAACTCGCGGTGAGCCTGACGTTGTGGGTCAACACCTCTTTCGGTCAACTCGAAGACCGGGACACCACCGAAGCCGAAAATGACGCCGTACTCAAACAGTTCCGCTCGGCGGTGGACAGGGCGGCTGCCCTGAAAAAACTCAGCAACGAGGACCGCCAGAAAACCTCAGAGCTGCTGATGTACATGACTTTCTTTCAGATGGTCGATCACATGGCTGCACAGCAGAACAAGACCGGATATGACATGGAAGCCGTCAAGGGGTACATTGCTGAAAACCTGAAGCGCTTTGACCTCGATCCAGAAACCTTCACCATCACAGACAGCGGAATCACCCGGAAAGATTGAAGACAACAAAAAACTGGAGGGGATGCCCCTCCAGTTTTCGTTTCTTCAGCTGGTTTTCTTTTTCTTCTTTTTGCGCTCTTCCCTTTGTTTTTTGGCAATGTCCTGTGCGGCTTCCTGCATGGCGTCGGCCATGTTGGAGTCAACAGCACGCTGCAGTTCCAGCAGGGTCTCCGCAAAGAGGTTCTGGACCAGACGCTCAATGGCGCGGCGCACAAATTTGTATCTGGGCACCACAGTGAAAGTGAAGGTGACTTCTGCACCTCCGGGCATGGGTTTGAAGGCCCACTGCTGGGTCATCTTCTCAATGAGCCCGAAAGGTTTCACGCTCTCCAGCGTGGCCCGATTGGGTCCCTGCAGGTGGGTGAATTTCGCCTGGAAGGCCATGCCTCCGTACTTCCATTGCAGCACACCTTTCACTCTGGAGCCGACCTGGAGTTTTTCCTCCCCGTCGTACCGGTACTGGCGCAGGGATTTGTCCCAGCGGATGCGTTTCTTGGGATCACCGACCAGACGGAACAGTACGTCTGGACGGGAACGAATGGGAAAGGTCTGTTTGAGTTGAATCGGGTCCTGCATTGCTCTACCAGTCTACTGGATTTTGGTCCCTCCCCGTGGGACTCCCGTCCATGTTGTGCAGCGCACGGTCCAGCAGGTCTTCTGGCACTTCGCGGACTTTTGAGAGGGACAGAAAAACCAGTCTCACCATGATGGGGGTGCATTCAGGGCGGGCAAGCCTGATGGCCTCCCGGTAAATGGCAAGCTGGGGTGCATAATGCTCAGTGGCCTGATCCAGGTCCTGCTCCTCCAGAAAATCTGTCTTGTAGTCTTCCAGCACCCAGCCTTCATGGGTTCGGTAAAGCCTGTCGATGATGCCATTCCAGGTGACGCCATTTCTCTGGAAGGCAAAAGGCAACTCGGGATGGTCCTCCAGACGCTCATGCCGATCTGGATACAACAGGTGATGGCTTTCAAGCATCCTGCGGACCTCCTGCAAGATGCTTTCTTTCTCGTCGGGGTTGTAGGGGCGCAGGATCTGCTGGGTTTTCAGGACGCCCATGCCTTTCAGGGTCAGGTCAAAAGCGATGGCGTAATGGGTCAACACCCCCACGACCTTTCCAAAACCAGGAATGTCCTGACCGGGTCCCCTTGCCAGTTGGAGTGCATCCCGATTGCGGGTGGGCGCCCGTACCACCAGAGGGGGAGGTTCGAATCGGGCGTGGGCAAATTCGGCATCCAGTTCAGGGGCAGCCTGCGTCACTTCGATTTCTGAGGCCACATTCTGTTTTTCTGTGTGGATCACCCGCACATCTGTGCGCTTCTGACCATACAGGAAATCCAGTTGCAGGAGCCATCCCTGGGCCTGCCCGCTGCCCCCAACCGATCCGGTGAGGATCAGGTACTTCTGGGCACGGGTGAGGGCCACGTACAGGAGCCTCAGGTCTTCCCCTTCCCGTCTGCGCTGCCAGTGCTGCCGGATTCGTTCAAACTCCTCGGTGTCTTTGAGGATCACCTCGCTGGATTCGGGGTCCACCAGCACCCTTCCGGTGCGGTCTCTGGGATCATCTGAGAGGTCAAAGAGCACGGTGATGGGAAACTCCAGCCCTTTCGCAGCGTGCACAGTCATGATGCGCACCGCTCCAGAACCGCTGACGGGTTCATCCGGGTCATTGCCTCCCTCGGCAGCCAGCCTCAGAAAGCGTGCAGCCTTGGCGGCATCTTCCAGGCCCCGTTCGGTCAGGTCACGAATCAGGCCTTCCAGGTTGCTTCTGGCCTCAGGAGAAGAAGCGTCGATGGGGAAAACACCCAGTGCCCAGCGCAGGAAGGCCACAGGCTGTCTGGGGGCGGCACGGATGCCTTCCAGCATCTCATTCAGGGCCGGGTGCCTTGCCAGATAGGTGTCCACGGTGTCTGCTGGAGTGGGTGCAGGCACATTCAGGGGAGGCACCTGTCCGAGTCGGGCCAGATCCAGCAAAGTCGGATGGAACTCCGCCCGAATGCGTAGAAGAAGACTGGCATCCAGAATTTCCGGTCTGGCGTAGTAGTTTCGACCCCGCCCGAGCACAAAGGGAATCCCATGAAGCTTCAGGGCAGGCTCCAGGTACCTCAGGCTGGTCCTGCGCCGGATCAGGATCACAATGTCCTCCCACCCTGTGCCTCGGGAATAAATCCGGCGCAGCCGGAGGGCAAGGTCTTCTGCTTCCTGCTTGCGGGCAGCAGCAATGGTGTCCGCCTGGGTTAACCGGACCTCAATGGGGGTCTGGAGGTCCTCGGTGTGGGCAGAGGTGACCCGCGCAGGAAGCCCGAGTTCCTCAAACTCCGGGAAGAAACGCTCGGCCACCTCGGTGAAAATGCGGGCCAGGGTCGGGGGGTGTCGGTAGGTGGTGGTCAGGGGCGAGAGTTGCTCTGCAGACTGGTAGAGTTCCAGAAAGGCGTTCACATCTGCGTTGCGGAAGGCGTAGATGCTCTGCTTGGCATCTCCCACCAGATCCACCAGAGGGATTTTCAGGGCATGCACGATGCGGGCCTGCAGGGGACTCACATCCTGGAACTCATCGATGAAGACCCGCCTGAACCGCTCGTGAATGCGGGAAAGCATGTCTGGAGACTGGGTGAGCCGGAGGGCCCACTCTTCCACATCATCGGGGTCCAGCACCCTGCCTGCCTGGCGTTCCCGGGTGCGTTTGGCCGCCTCCTGGTACAGTTCAAGCAATTCCCGTTCCAGCACCCCATAAGCCTGAAAAGGAGAGTAAGCCCGCTGCCTGCGCAGTTCCAGCAAGGCCCTCAGGGTCTCGTCGGTGCCCCACTGGGCGACCAGCGAAACCCCTGAAGACATCGGGATGGACACCGCCTCTGCAATCACCTCAAAGCAGGCCTCCTGAAAGAGAAGGTGGCTTTCCAGTTCATCCTGGGCCGCAAAATCAGGGTCAAGGCCCAGAGCAGGAGCATTCAGGCGCAACAATGTTCTGAAAAAGCCGTGCAGGGTGGTGATGGTGGCCCCCCTGATTTCCGAGAGGGCTTCCAGGTACAGTTTGCGGTCCCGGGAGATCACATCCAGATACTTCCCGCGTTCAATCATCTCACGCAGGGCCAGCTCGAGGCGCAGGCGCAAATCTGCCGCACCGGACCGGGTGAATGTGACAATGGCCGTGCGCCTGAGCGGGGTCTGGGGCAGACCGAGCAGCACCTCCCGGACCAGAGAGGTGGTCTTGCCGGTTCCTGCACTGGCAGAACGGGCCCGAATGCGCATGGTCACCTCAGGAAGTCATGGGCTGGAGCATGCACCCGGCGCACCGTGAATTTCTCTGCGTACTGCACATCCGACTCCTGGCCGTAACGGCGGAACTCAGCACCGAAAGCTTCATTGGAGTACTCCCATTTGTAGAAGTCCCTATAGAAAGAAAAGAGTTTCAGCTTGGTCTCCATCTGCTGGGTCACGTCCACATGCACCGCCGGGAAGGTCGCGTGCTGGGTGTAATACTGGTAGAACTTGATGGCTTTGCGGTGGGCCTCCAGGGTGTCTGTGAGGCCCTCATTGATGATTTTGGGAATGCGGGTCAGGGTCAGGGCATCAAAAGCGATTTTTGCGGTCTGGCGGTGGTCCGGGTGCGGACTGAAATCATCCCAGGTGATCACCGCATCAGGTCTGAATTCCGAATACAGGCGGGCCAGTTGCAATGCCTCTTCCCTGCTCCCGGTCATTCTGGAATCTCCCATGTCAAAAAAACGGTACTCACACCCGATTTCCCCGGCCACATAAGCCCCGTGCTGCTGTCGGATCTGGCGCACCTCCTCGTGGGTCTTGCCTTCATACTGGCTGGCCATTTCACCCAGGGTGGTCCAGACCAGCATCACCCGGTCTCCACGGTCCAGGTGTTTTTTGAGGGTGCCCACGCACCAGAGTTCATCGTCAGGGTGTGCAAAGACGGCAAGAAGATTCATGGGTTCATTTTATCGTGGCAGGAAGTGGGAGCACTGGGAACAGGTGCCCATTCCGGAAAGTTTCAGGCCCGCAGTTCCCCTTCGGTGATGCCAGAGCGTCGAATGACTTCCTGGGCGGCTTCCTCGGGGGTGCATTTGGTGTACTTGCTGAAACTCATGGTGAGACCGCGCATGTCCTGCTCCAGCACCTTGATGGGCTCGGGGTGCTCGCGCCACTTGATGGTCTGTGGGAAGTCGATCAGCACCAGACGGTCATTGTGCAAGAGCATGTTGTAGGCAGAATAATCTCCGTGGATGTACCCCAGTTTCAGCAGTCTGGCGTACATGTCAAGGCTCTGCTCAAAGTAACCCTCTCCTACTTTCCAGTCCAGCCTTTCATCGCTCAGTCTAGGGGCCGGAGCGTCCTCATCCCCAATGAATTCCATCAGGAGCACTTTCCCTGCAACCTCCACAGGCTCAGGAACCGGAAGACCCGCTTCAAACAGGTCCGAAAGAAATTGAAATTCACTGCTCACCCACAAGGCCTGCTCTGGAGTGATGCCAAAACGGCGGGCGGTCGCCATGGCCTTCTTCGCCTTGTTGTTGGTGATGAAACGGCCCTCCTGGTACAGCTCGTCCCGCTGGAACGACCGGATGCGGGCATCGGTGTAGAGTTTGGCTGCCAGCAGGCGCTCTTGCCCCTGCAACACGTAAATGGTGGCTTCCTTGCCACTGAAGTGTTCATAAAGCAACTCAGAGAAAAGACGCTTCTTGTGCAGGTAAGCCAGGGCAGGATCGGAAAAACCAGCATCGGTCTGCTCGGTGGCTTTGCGGTTGGTCTGCGGCTTTCGTTGTTTGCTGCGGTATTTCTCGTGGTTGGCATCAAAGGACTTTTTGGGCATTCAGGCCTCAGTGTAACAGAGGGACATGGAAGGCATCTGTGGGATGCAGGGCTGTTCAAAAGGCAGAGAACGAAAAAGCGGCCAGCCTTTTGAGACTGACCGCACTGGAAAGTTGAGGTTATTGCAGGAAGCGAATGGTGAAGGGATAGCGGTAGAAGTTGCCCTTGTTGGCTTCCATCACCCCAATGATGGTGGGGATCAGGGAAAGCACCCACAGGACTCCCATCGCGGGAATGGTGAGCAGGAAACCAAGGCCCAGGGTCACCACACCAAGAATGGTCGCCACGATGCCCGCAAGCCACAGGTAGAGGGTGACGGTGATCTGGTAGTTCAGGACCTCTTTCCCCTGGTCGTTCAGGGCAGAGGAACGGTCACGAAAGATCAACCAGGCCACCACTGCCCCGATGACGTTGCCAAAGCTTGTCGGAATCAGGAGACCCACCAGGGCGGACAGGTGTTGAATGATGGCGTAAGTCTGTTCTTCTTTGGGGAAGATGCCCTGGGGAGCATCGAGGTTGCTGGGTTTCAAAAAGTCACTCATGCCATAGGATACGGAGGATGCTTTCAAAAAGTTCCGCAAAACATCTCAATCTATAAAATTGCGTCCCAGACGCACTTCAAAAAAGTGCAATTTGCGACATAACCGGAAAAAAGCTGTTCTGAACAGGATCTTTACAGTCAAGTTTTTAGAAGGTGCTCCCCATTTTTACACGAAAACGGATTTTTGACCACCCATAGCGCAAATTCAAATTTTGTGCTATCTTTAGCCCGCAGCGTCAAACGCTGGATATTACGTCAAGGAGTACATCTCATGGCTGAAAAAATCGCCAAAACCCAACTGATCGACATCATCGCCAGCAAGACCAAGCTCAGCAAAAAAGACGCAGGCGAAGCGATTTCCGTTGCCCTGGACGCCATTGTTGAATCCCTCAAAGAAGGCAAGAGTGTCGGTCTGCCCGGCCTCGGCACCCTGAGCGTCACCAACACCAAAGAGCGCCAGGGCGTGCGTCCCGGCACCAAAGAGCGCATCACCATCCCCTCCGGGAAGAAGATCCGCTTCAAAGTCGCCACCACCCTCAAAGACGAACTCTGAAATTCAGGGTTGAAGGAGACGGGAGAGATCCCGTCTTTTTTTGGTTTATTGCTGAGAGCTGAGAGCTGAGAGCATACGGTGCCATGGCCAAAGCTGGATGTCAACCACCAGAGCGCTGTAGCAAATGCTTTTTAGACTTGCCCTCGGCCCTCGGCTCTTCTTGACCCGAAAACGTGCTTGCGGGGCGGCGTTCTTGCTCCTACTGCGCGGTCCAAAGCGGTTTGGACCGCTGGAGCGCCGCGTCGCACTGGTCGCTCGGCCTATAGTAAAATACCCGGAATGACCGCTCCTGTTCTTTCCTGCATCCGTCCTGCCAACCCTCCCACCGGAGAGCACGTGTACCTGTATTGCGATGGGGCCTGTGACACCCAGGCCGGACACGGAGGCTGGGCCTGCATCCTCAAGTATGGCAACAAGGAAATGGAGCTGAAGGGCCATTCCAGTGAGACCACCAACAATCGCATGGAATTGACTGCACTGCTTGAAGGCCTCAGGGTGCTCAAGCGCCCCTGTGTGGTGATGGTGGTGACGGACAGCCAGTATTTGCGCAATGCTTTCACCCAGAAGTGGGTCCTGAACTGGCAGAGAAACGGATGGAAAACGGCCAGCAAAGAACCCGTGAAGAACCAGGACCTCTGGGAGGAATTGATCGCCCTGGCAAAAGTCCATGATCTGAAGTTCGTCTGGGTGAAGGGTCACTCTGGACACGAGTACAACGAGCGTGTGGACAAACTGGCTGTGGAGGAGCGCCTGAAGCTCCGGGTGAAGTGAAGGTCAAATCACCTGAATTTACTGCTCGACTTTGACCCCGAGTTTGAACAGGTCGTAGTCCATCACGAAGTTGTGAACCATCAGGTCAAGCTGGTTGCGAACCACCCGGAATGCATTGAGCTGGTCTTCGATGGACGCATGCTGTTGAGGCTTTGCAACGTTCCAGTCCAGACGGGTGCTGACCCCGGGAAAGATGGGGGCATCCTCTCCCTCATCTGTGAGGGTGATCAGGTGGTTGAAGGTGATGCCCAGGTAATCCCTGAGGTATTTGGGGGTCTGTCCCTGCATTTGAACACCCAGTTCCTGCAAAACGCTGCGGGTGTGTGGGTGGATGGTTCCAGCCTCCAGACCTGCACTGAAAACCTCGAAGCGGTCTCCTGCATGGTGTTTCAGCAGGGCTTCTGCCAACTGGGTGCGGGTGGTGTTGCTGCCTGACATGAATAGAACGCTGGGTCTGAAGACTCTCACGGGTCTCTTTTACCAGCGTTTGATCATGGGTGGGTCAGGGTTGTGTCAGCTTGTGTGAAGCGTGTGAGGCGGGTTGTCAGCCCGAAACAAAAATCACCTGACCATCTGTGCTGCCCTGCAAGGTGGGTACAATGGTGCTTTCACTGATGCGGGCACAAAAACGGATGTCCTCTCCCAGGCCCTTGCTTTCCAGGCTCATGCCTCCAGAGCTGCTCGATAAGGGTTCGATGGGGTCTCCCACCTGTCTGCGCAGGGTCAGGGCAATGCGGGCACCGTCGTTGAGGGTGAATTCGCCCATGGCCAGCAGGTACTCACACAACACCCCTGCGGTGTAGGTGTCATCCAGGGAGGCGCGACCCCGTTCGCCTGAGCACACAATGGCGATTTCTTCCACAGCGAGGCTCTTGGCTTTGCGGGCGGCAGCGTGGGCATTGCGCAGGGCTCCGAGCAGCACGTGCTTGGCGCTCTCAGAGGCCACCCGGGCAGCGTAAGTGCCGTTGGTGGTGTTCATGACCACGGTTTTGCCGGCGTATGAGCCTGTTCCTGCTTCAATCGGGCTGTTTCCCAGGTCGAAGCCTGCCACGGCAAGGCCACCCCGTTCCCCTGCAACGATGGTGTTCTCGGATTTCAGGTCCAGCGATTCTTCGATGCTCCCGGAGAAAAGCAGTCGGTCTGCGTGGTGTTCCAGAAAGACGGTGGCGGTGGTGGTGGCACGCAGCACATCCACCACGATCACGGTGTCCGGGTATTCACCGTGGGGCAGCAGATCTACACGCAGGCGCATGCAGCCTCCGTGAGTGCTTTGAAGTTCCTGCCAATGCCACTGGGATTGAAGACGGCACTTCCGGCCACCAGGATGTTGGCCCCGGAGCGGACCACGCTTTCAACGGTCTGCAGGTTCACCCCTCCATCCACTTCCAGGTGGCATTCGGGGTTCACCTCATCCAGCCAGCCTCTGAGGATTCTGATGCGTTCCAGAGAGGCAGGAATGAACTTCTGACCTCCAAAACCAGGGTTGACGGTCATGATCAGGGCGAGGTCCAGATCGGGAAGCACTGGTCGGATCATTTCGAGGGAGGTGCCAGGATTGAGGGCGACACCTGCCTGAGCCCCAAGTTCCTTGATCAGGTGCACAGTGCGGTGCAAATGTACGGTGGCCTCGGCGTGCACGGTGATGTTCTGGGCTCCGGCCTGCACAAAATCCTGGATGTAACGTTCAGGGCGGTCAATCATCAGGTGCACGTCCCGGTACAGGTTGCAAGAGCGTTTCACGGCCTCGACGATGAGAGGCCCGATGGTGATGTTGGGGACGAACTGGCCATCCATCACATCGATGTGCACCCACGACGCGCCTGCCGCTTCAGCTTCCTGAAGGTCCTGGCCGAGCCGTGAGAAATCCGCAGAGAGGATGCTTGGTGCAATCTGAAGTTTGGTCACCTTCTCATTTTAAAGGTCTTTTCTGAAAAACGCACACAACTCACCTGAAACCACGCTGCTTGTGTGGGGACTTCACATGCCGTTTGCGCTGCCAGAAGCCCCAGCTGAAGTCTGGATAAAGGTGCATGAGAAATTCTGAGCAACAAAAAAGGAGGCCGAAGCCTCCCATGAACACATTCTGGGTCAGACAAGCAGACCAGAACGCTCCAGCAGGGCGTTGGGGTCGGGGTCGCGCCCCATGAAGTCCCGGAACAGCTTGGCCGGATCTTCACTGGCCCCTCTGGAAAGGATTTTGTCCAGGAAGTCCTGTCCGGTGGCACGGTTGAAAATGCCCTCGTTGCGGAAACGGCTGAAGGCGTCTGCGTCGAGCACCTCGGCCCACTTGTAGGAGTAGTAGCCAGCACCATAACCCACAGGGGAGGCGAACAGGTGGCTGAAGGAGGTGATCATCTTGAATTCCGGACCGGGCTGCACGGGCATGAACTGGCCAAGCAGGTTGCGGCTGTAGTCCAGCACGCTGCCGTCCTGATCGGGTTGATACTGCATGTGCAGCATCAGGTCGGTGGTGCCAAAGGAAAGCTGGCGCATGGCGACATTGGCAGCGCGAAAGTTGCGGGCAGCCACCATCTTTTCGAAGAGGTCTTCAGGGATGGTCTCTCCGGTCTGGTGGTGGTGGGCAAAGAGGTCCAGGGCTTCCCTTTCCCAGGCCCAGTTCTCCATGATCTGGGAGGGGAGCTCCACGAAGTCCCAGGCCACGTTGGTGCCTGCAAGGCTCTTCACTTCCACGTGACTGAGGGCGTGGTGGATCAGATGGCCCCACTCGTGGAAGATGGTTTCCACGTCGCTGTGGGTCAAGAGTGCAGGCTGATCTCCAACGGCAGGGGTCAGGTTGCCGCACATCAGGCACAGGTGGGGCTCGAATGCACCATCGCGGTCACCGGTCATGAAGCTGTTCATCCAGGCTCCGCTGCGTTTGGTTTCACGGGGGAACCAGTCGGCAAAGAAACGGGCAAGCTTCTGGCCCTCTTCGTTGAAGATTTCGTAGGTTTTCACTTCGGGGTGCCAGACCTGCACGCCCGAGACTTCCTTGATGGTCACGCCATACACACGGCGGGTGATTTCAAAGAGGCCTTCCATCACTTTGTCTACCGCGAAGTAGGGCTTGAGGGCCTCCTCGTCGAAGTCATAGTTGGCTTTGCGCAGTTTCTCAGAGTAATAGCTGACATCCCAGGGCTGAAGCTCAGGGGCAGTCTCGCCTTCGAGGGCACGGCGGTACTCCAGCAGTTCAGCGTTTTCACGCTGGAAGACAGGACGGATCTTGTCGGCCATTTCCTGCTCGAATTGCAGGGCGCGGTCCCCGTTTTTGGCCATGCGGTCCTCGAGAACCAGGTCTGCAAAGTTCTTGTAGCCCAGCAGCTGTGCTTTCTCCTTGCGGAGGGCCAGAATCTCGTTGATGAGGGGTTCATTGTTGTAAGGCTCGTTGCTGCCGCGCTGGTTGAAGGCCAGGTACATGGTCTTGCGGATCTCGGCATCGTCCAGATAGAACATCACGGGCAGGTAACTGGGTTGTGCTAGGGTGAATCGCCAGCCTTCTTTGCCTTTGGATTCAGCACTCTGTCTGGCAGCAGCACGGGCACTTTCAGGGAGACCGGCAAGTTTGCTCTCATCTTCGATGATGAGTTCAAACTCGGCGGTGGAATCCACCACGTTCTGGCTGTATTTGGTGGTGATTTCCGAGAGGCGCATGTTGATCTCTTCGAGGCGTTGTTTTTTGTCTGCAGGAAGGTCGGCGCCACTTCTGCGGAACTCATCCAGGGCAAGTTCCAGCAGGCGGCGCTTGGCTCCGGTCAGGGACTGGCCCTCTGCAGAAGCCGCGAAATCCTTGAGGCCCTGATAGAGTTCCTGGGACAGGCTGACCCGGGTGTAGAAAGCCGTGATTTTGGGCTGCACGGCTTGCAGCACTGCACGGATCTCGGGGCTGGTCACCACCGAGTTGAGGTGGGTCAAGAGGCCGTAAACCCGGTACAGCCCCTCGCCCAGACGGTCGTAGGCTTTCAGCGTGTTGTTGACGGTGCGTTCACCCTCAATGTGGATCAGGGCTTGCAGCTCCTGCTCTGCTTTTTCAAGCAGAAGGTCAACAGCGGGTTCGAAATGCTCGGGTTTGATGTCCTCAAAGGGCATGTCAAACCCGAGACTCAGCAAGGGGTTGTCGCTCATGGCGAAAGTATAACCCGTGTTCAAAAATTTTCTCTAGTGGTTTTTGCTTATTTTCTGGCGGGTTCTTTCTGATTCTGGATGGTTTTTGAAACTTTCTGTCTACTTGACGCGCACCCCAGTTTCAAAAGCTGACTTTGACCATCCCAGGGGAAGCGCAAAGTTCTGCTGTGCAATTGCAGTGGAGCAATCAGCCCTCAGCGGTCAGCCATCAGCTAAAAAGCTTTTGATGCTTTTTCAGCAGATCAATGAAAGGTCCAAGCTGTGCCAGAGGGTCAACCCTCTGTTTTGTCTGCTGAAGTCAATGCACACAGGTGTTTGGGTGCTGACCGCTGAGGGCTGACGGCTGACAGCTTTCCCAGGCTACACTGCACCTTCAGCACCTCTGTGCTGATCCTGTTGCTGTCTGTAAAGCAGCATGGCGTCTCCCAGACTGTAGAAACGGTACCGCTCCTGAATGGCCGTCTGGTAGGCATGGGCAATGGTTTCTTCCCCTGCAAAAGCACCGACCAGCAGAAGCAAAGTCGAGTGTGGCAGGTGGAAGTTGGTGATGAGCAGGTCTGGCACCTGAAAGGCATAAGGGGGGTGAATGAAGATGCGGGTCTCCCCTTCTCCAGCCTGCACCTGTCCATTCTGGGCAGCACTTTCAAGTGCCCTGACCGTGGTGGTCCCGACAGCAATCACCCTGCGACCTTCCTGTTTTGCCCTGTTGATGGCAGAAGCGGTTTCTTCGGAAATGGAAAACTGCTCTTCGTGCATCACATGCTCGGTGATGCTGCCCGAGATGGGTTTGAAGGTGCCTGCCCCGACATGCAGGGTCAGGTGATGGCGCTCCACCCCGAGTGCATCAATCTGGGCCAGCAGTTCTGGAGTGAAATGCAGTCCAGCTGTTGGAGCCGCAACACTCCCTTCTGTTTTCGCGTATACCGTCTGGTAGCGTTCGCCAATGGTGGACTTCTGGATGTAGGGAGGGAGAGGCAGGGTCCCGAGTTCGGTCAGTCTGGGTTTGATGTCCTCATTGAAGGTCAGCAGGCGGGCACCATCCTCCAGCACCCCGGTCACCTCGGCCTGGATGTCCCCAGTTCCGAAAAAGAGGGTGCCTGTGGCTTTGCGGGCAGGCTTGAGGTAGGCGCTCCACACCTTGTGTTCTCTTTCGCGCAGCAGCAGGACCTCAATGGTCCCTCCGGTGGCTTTCTTCGCAAAAAGTCGGGCAGGAATGACCCGGGATTCATTGAAGACCATCACATCCCCGGGCTTCAGGTATTCCAGCAGGTCCCGGAAGATGCGGTGCTCCAGCGTACCGTCCGGTCTGGTCACCATCAGTCTGCTGTGGTCGCGGGGTTCCACCCCGGTCTGGGCGATGAGGTCTTCTGGCAGCTCAAAATCCAGCATGTTCACTGTGTTTCTCCATGACTGTGTTTTTTCATGAATGAGCGCAGTGTTGCCCCGGCACTCTGCTTCAGGAGCAGATGGGAACACTGCGCGTGTCAGAAAAGGGGCTTAAACCTGGGTGGCAGGGCTGTTCTTGCTGCCCTTGATGGGCATCAGGCCGTGATCAATGTCCACCAGGTGGGTGAACTTGTCCACACAGTCAATCAGTTTCTGGGCGGTGGTTTCCTTGAAGGCAATCACTTCCACGCGCTTGCCACGCTCCATGAAGACCTCAAGCACATCGGCAAAATCGCCGTCTCCGCTGCCCAGCACGATCACATCCAGGCTGTCGATCAGGCGCATCATGTCCGCCACGATGCCCATGTCCCAGTTGCCTTCCCAGATGACCTTGCCCTGCTCGGTGGTGTGGTGGTACTGCAGGGTCATGCGCCGCACCTTGTAGCCCAAGGTGCTGAGCTTGTAGATGAAAGGCCATGCGCTGGTGTCCCCCTCTTTTTCCACCACGTAACTGATGGCCCGCACCAGATGGCGGCCCTGCAAAGCATACTCCAGGACCCGTTCAAAATTCACGGTCCTTTCGTAGTAGTCGCGCGCGGAGTGGTACAGGTTCTGGGTGTCGATAAAAACGCCAACTCTCGGTTTGTCGGTGATGAACATTGTGCACCTCTAAAAATCACACGGCAGATGCCGCGTATAGCATAATATACCTTTAAGGATCTTCACGTATGGACAGGTGATGAAGAAGCCCTTACGATCAGAAAACAGCCCTTAAAGACGGACCTGCGGGAGGACCATGGAGCAAAGCGTTTACACGATTCTGCTGGTGAGTCCCAAAGCACCTCCCCGGTGGTCCGCAGCAGGCGTAAACCTGATCTGGCAGACCTCACTGGATGAGGTTCCTTCTGAAAAAATCCACCTGCTGCTGCTCGATGTGGAACACTTTCCCCATCTGCTTCATCAGGCCCGTTCAGTTTTCCCGCTGTGTCCCACCATAACGCTGGGAAGCAGTCTGACACAAGCGAGTTGTTTAAGCTTGGAGCTGCCCCTGCCTGATTTTGAGGGCTTTACCCCGGCACTCTACCAGAGGCTGCTGGTCCTGTACCAGGAGCATCTGGAGCTGACCGAACGCATCAATGAGGAACTGAATGCCCTGAACTTGCAACTCCTGCAAAACGGCACCGGGGATTTTTACGTGCACCTGCTGGAAAGCGCTGTGCGCCTGGTGCCCGGAGCGCAGGCGGGGGCCCTGATTGGACTGGACCCGGATGGGCAGTACAGTTTCAAGGCCACCCTGGGGTACGACTTTGCCGGGCTTTCCCGCATCCGGTTCACCCCACAGCAGATCATCGGCACTGAAAACGAACTTCCCAGAACCAGCAACCTGCTGAAGTTCAGGGAATTCAACCGTGGAAAGCTGGACCCGGAGACCGAAAAAATCCTGCGGGAATCGGGCCGGATCGATGAAATCCAGGTCAGCCTCTCCACGCAGGTCAGGGTCAAAGACCGTCTGGCTGCAGTGCTGAACCTGGAAAACTTCGACTCTGAAGATGCCTTTACCCCGGATGCCATCCGCATTGCAGAGTCCTTTGCCGACCGTGCAGCCCTGCTGGTGCAGCGTTACATGCTGGAATGGCAGGTTCAGGAACGGGCCCACCGATACAAGCTGCTCAGCGAGCTCTCTGCCCACATCGAAACCATGAACACCCCCCATGAGGTGGCAGAAACCGCGCTTGGGACGCTGATGCAGCTCTCGCAGTATGAACTTTTTGTTTATTACGAACGACTGGCCCACGGCTGGCAGTTGCAGGCATTTCGGCACTCGGTGCCTCTCCCTTTTGATCCTTCCCTTTTGATGAACCTCAACCTGCATGATTTTGACCGCCTTCCCCGTTCGGTGACCTCCAGGGAGGTGCTGGACATTCCTGATTTTCAGAATGTGATCGATCCCAGTCCAGATCTGCTGCAGTTGGGCCTGAAAAGCACACTGCTTGCTCCTGTTCAGGTGCAGGGTCGGGTGATGGGTGTGATGGTGCTGTGCACATTTTCAGGGCATCGGGAAGCCAAATCCAGCGAGATTCAGGTGGTGAAGTTCATTCTGGGCCGGTTGCAGAATGCTTTTGAACGCCGCACCTATCTGGAACAGGTGGAGTCCACCCGCGAAGCCACCCTGCGTACGCTGGGTCTGGCTCTGGAGTACCGGGACTTTGAAACCAGAGGCCACACCGACCGGGTGGTGGACCTGTGCGAGCGTTTTGCCCTGCGCCTTGGTCTGCCCGAAGAGGAACGCACCGAGTTGCGCTGGGGAGCCTACTTGCACGATGTCGGTAAAATTGGCATTCCCGACGCCATTCTGCTGAAACCTGGAAAACTCACCCCTGAAGAGCGCCTCAAAATCCAGGAGCACACCCTGATTGGAGCTGAAATCTGCATGCAGATGCCTCTGCTGCCAGACCTGACCCGTGCCGTGGTGCGCAGCCACCATGAATGGTGGGATGGCTCTGGCTACCCCGACAATCTGCTGGCAGAGCAGACCTCACTGCTGGCTCGCATCTTCACCATTGTGGATGTGTTTGATGCCCTGACCACCGAGAGGCCCTACAAAAACGCCTGGCCCATTCCGAACACCCTGGTCCACATGGAAAAGCTCTCGGGCAAGCAATTTGATCCTGCCCTCCTTCCAGTGTTCATCGACCTGATCTGTGACCTGTATGGAGTGAGCCGGGTGCCCTGAACATCCACAAAATGTTGAGTGAGACCCTGAAAAAGGCGCATTTTCTCATGAAAGGGTGTCTGTTTTTAAACTTCTCAATTTCCTTTCACCTGCTTTTTGACGCGGTCTGGCATATCAGAAATTGGAGGTGAAACATGAATCGTTCATTGCTGATGCTCAGTCTCTGTATGATCTGTGCAGCCCAGGCTGCACCCAGGGTTTCCGCTCCAGTCACTGCCCAGAAGCCCAGCACCCAGTGTGCCACCCAGGTGTCTCAGAAAACGGTGGGGCTCTCAAACATCCCGTTCAGCGGACTCAAACGTTTGAGCACCTTGCAAGGCCCTCAGGTTGTGCCAGCCTCAGCTTTGTGCAATGCCAACACAAAACGTCAGGCTGTGGTGTTTCACAGGTTCCTTCCTCTGGATGATGTCCTGAAGGCCCTGAAGCCAGGAGTGAATCCTCTGCTGGCAGTTCCAAAAAACCATCAGAAAAACGATTGAGGGTCTGCCCTTTTGTGCTCCAGTCTCAGGACTGGGGTTTTGTTGTGTGGAGATGGCAAAAGTCACTCGAATTGGTGTTGATTTTGTTCGTGAAATTTTTATTTTTTAAACATCCTGTGCAGAAAAACGGGGCATGTTGCCCCGTTCAATGGATTCTGGATCTGGTCTACGATCAACCTGTATTGCGCACACCTGCAGCAATGCCCTGAATGGACAGCAGCAAAGAGCGTTCCAGTGGGCTTCCTTCCATGCTTTCGGGTGGCAGGGTGCGGAACCGTTTCAGCAGCTCAACCTGCAGGCGGTGGATGGGTTCAATGTAGGGGTTGCGCAACTGGATGGATTTTCTGAGGTTGGGTTCATTGTCCAGCACCTCTCCCTGCACCACCTGTTTGACCAGATCCACGGCTTCCTGATAGGCCTGCTGGATTTTCTGTCCAAGTTCAGGAAGATGGGGCGCCAGGGACAGGTAGGCGCGAAACACCTGCATGTCGGACTTGGCAAGGCTCATCTGGGCGTTGTCCAGCACGCTGCGGAAGAAGGGCCAGTTTTTGTACATGTCGCGGGCCACATCCAGGTCCATGGCTTTCAGGCCTTCCAGCAGGCCATACCATCCGGGAACGTTGGCGCGGTTCTGGGTCCAGGCCATCACCCAGGGAATGGCACGCAGGTTGTGCAGGGTGGCCGGACCGGGACGGCGCACCGGTCGGGACGCGATGTTCAGACGGGCAATTTCACGGATGGGCGTGACCAGTTCGAAAAACTCAAGGAAGTCAGGGTGTTCGACCAGTTCACGGTAGGTTTTCTGGCTGACTTTGGAGGCCGCACGCATGGCCTCCACCCAGCTTTCAGGCAGGTCGGTGACGGGTTTGGCCGCAGACAGCAACAGTCCGTACATCCCCTGTTCCAGATTGCGGAAGGCAATCTTGGGGTGGGAGTACTTGTCTGCGAGGGCTTCTCCCTGTTCGGTGATGCGCAGCCCGGTTCCAATGGTTCCAGCAGGTTGCCCCAGAATCGCACGGGCCATTGGGCCTCCTCCGCGTCCGATGGAGGTTCCACGACCATGGAAGAAACGCCAGGGCACGCCAGCTTCACGGCACACATCACTGATCTGGCGCTGGGCTTCGTGGAGGGCCCAGTTGGCGGCCAGGAATCCGGCATCCTTGTTGGAGTCGGAGTAGCCCAGCATGATTTCCTGCACGTCTTCCCCCAGAATTCTGCGGTACTCAGGATTGCTGAGCACTTCTGCCATGATGCCAGGGGCATTGGTGAGGTCTTCCAGGGTCTCGAAAAGGGGCACTGGCAGCACACGCACACCAATTTCCCGGGCAAGGATCAGCACTTCCAGGAAGTCCGAAACGCTCTCGCTCATGGAAACGATGTAGCGGCCAAAGGACTCTTTGCCGTACTTGCCGAGGGCTTCACGAATGGCGCGGAGTGGACCGAGCACACTTTCCAGATCTTCACTGGGATTGGCCTCTGCAGGCAACAGGGGACGGCGGGTCTGCAGCTCCCTGCGCAGCACGTTCACTTTGGCCTCTTCAGGCAGGTCCAGGTAATTCGGAACGCCGCCATAGGTCAAGAGTTCGGCCACGGCAACCCCAGTTTTCCCGGAGTGCTCCCGGATGTCCAGGCTGACCAGGTGGGTGCCGAAAGTGCGGGCACGGGTGATCACGGGCTGCAGGAAGACCCGTGCAGATCGCTTCTGGAAAGCCTGCTCCAGCCCTTTCTCCAGGTGGCGGATGTGCTCCAGCACCTCATCTCCACGCATGGATTCATCGTTGTGGATGGCCTGCAGCACTTCACGCCAGGGTTCCTCGGCATTGTAGTCTCTGGGGGCTTCCACACGGGTCTGGTGGTGACTGAGGGCGGAGAACGCCTCACGGATTTCTGCACGCAGCATCTCACGGGCTCTGGCCGCATGCAGGGCCAGGGTTTCACGGGTGACTTCGGGGGTCACGAAGGGGTTGCCGTCGCGGTCTCCGCCCATCCAGGAATAGAAGTGGTAAGGCAGGCGCAGTTTCACCTGTTTGCCGTACACACGCTCGAAGGCAGAGCGGAATTCTTCTTCCAGGGCGGGAAGCACCGCTGCAATCACCTCGATGTAGTTCAGGCCGCCTTTGACCTCATCCCGAACAGTGGGCCGCACGTGACGGAGTTCCAGGGTCCCCCACAGGGCCTCCACATGGGCGGTCACACGCTCCTGGGCCTGCACATCGTCCAGCCTGGGAATGTCGCGGGCGATCTTGTCGAGGTGGAAGCGCATGGTGCGGCGGCGCATCTCGGTGGGGTGCGCTGTGAAGGTGAGACCCAGGTGCAAACCCTCCACCAGGGCGATCACATCTTCGGCCTTCATGCCCTGCTCTTTGAGGGCCACAAAAGCCTTCTCCAGGCTCTGCTTGTGGGGACCTTCGGAGTTTTCAATCTTGCGCACCCGCTCATATTCCTCTGCGAGGTTGATGAGCTGGAAGTACATGGAGAAAGCACGCACCAGGGACTCGGCGTCCAGCAGGTTCAGGTCCTTGAAGAAGCCCTGCAGTTCGCTGGTGTCCTCTCCCCTTTCACGCAGTTCGATGCTGCGGGTTCTGACTTTCTCGACCAGTTCGAAAAAGCGCTCGCCCTGCTGCTCTTTTAAGACGGTGCCCAGGGCGTGGCCCAGGGTGTTGACATCCTGATTGATGGTGCGCATTTACTGTTCCTCCGTGTACTGATAGCGCTCAATGTGGTGGCACTGGTTGTTCTCGACATGCAGGACCACACCATTCAGCTGTGCGATGCCCTCTGCGGTGCTCCAGCGCACCGGAATTTTCTCCACAAATTTGGCAATCGGTCCGTCCGGGGCTGCTCCAATCACACTGTTGAGCACGCCCGTCATGCCTGCATCTGTCTGGTAGCCTGTGCCTTTCGGCAGAATCCGGGTGTCTGCAGTGGGAATGTGGGTGTGGGTGCCAACCACGCCTGCAACCCGTCCGTCCAGGAAAAAACCGAAAGCGGTTTTCTCACTGGTGGCCTCTGCATGAAAATCCACGAAGACACTGCCCAGACCTTCACGTGCCAGAAGCTGGTTGATGCCTGTGAAAGGATCATCAAGGGGATCAAGCCAGACCCGTCCCATGGCGTTGATCACGGTGATGCGCTCTCCCTTGACATCAAAGGTGTGCATGCCATGCCCCGGGGTTCCCAGAGGATAATTAAAGGGCCTGAGGATGTGGTTTTCCTGTAGCAGGTCGTACACTTCACGGTTGTCCCAGGTGTGGTTCCCCAGGGTGATGCAGTCCGCTCCGGCATCCAGCAGGGTGCGGGCACTTTCCTTGTTCAGTCCGAAGCCGCCTGCTGCATTCTCACCGTTGACAATCACAAAATCAAATTGATCACGGAGGGTAGGCAGGTGGTTTTTGAAGACCCTCCTGCCCGGTTTGCCGTAAACGTCTCCCACGAAGAGCACTCGTAGCATGAGTCAAACTATAGCGTAACTCTCACACGAATTGAAAATTTGTTTAACAGGCACGGTATACTGACCCGAACCCAATTTCCCCCTTTCCCAGACAACAAAAACCCCTGTTGCCCCTGAAGTGGTGTACATGCTGTTGATATTTAACCTCCAGAAAAAATACAGGGAAAGTGGCCCTGGATGCATAAAAAAACCCGGGGCAAACCCCGGGGAAAGGAGAAGGAGTGGAATTTCAGTAGGAGAAACCGAGGGGATTGCTGATGTTCACGGCCCAGCTGTCGGCGGGGTTGGCTGTGTTGCCGGACCCTGGCAGGATGGACCCACCGCCATAGTTGTCTCCCCCGACGATCACGGCTGCCAGCCTGATTTTGTTGGCATTTCCCAGGGTTGCACGGGACAGTTTGGCTTTCAGGGTCAGGGTGCCATTGGTGTTGAACACTTTCAGGGTTTCGGTACCAATCAGCTCCGTTTTGCCATCTGCCAGTACTTTGCGCAACTCAGGGGTGAGATTCGTTCCATAATTGGCAATGAAGAAATTGGGAGCCACACTTGAAAACTTGACTTTTCTGGGCCAGGCATCCAGGGTGTTCATGTCACTGACAGGGCCACCCTCACCCAGTGAGAGGTATTGAACCATGGAATTGTCTGCGGTCTTGTAGGTGATTGCAGTGTAGATGTGATTGGCATCCTGGGCAACACACATCTTTTGAAGGGCATTGCCCTCTCCCCATCCTGCATAAGCGTCGTTGGAGCAGCTTTCAGCGCTGAACTCATCCAGGGTGGCAGCCTCCAGGTTCAGAGCGCTTTTGAGGGCAGGAAGAGCAGGCATCTGAAAGGTCACCATGTCTGCAGATGCAACCAGGGTGGAGAGCGCAGGAACCGTGACTTTTCCAGCAGCAGTTGCAAGGGTGTCGTTGCTGAACTGGTCTCCCCTGACGTGAATGCGGAAGGTGCCTTCGGGCAGATCCACCGTCTGTTCGGTTTCACTGGCATTGAAGATCACCAGGGTGTGTTTCCAGCTTTCTCCAGCCAGTCCAGAGCCGTCAAGCACAAACCCCACCAGACCTTTGCTTCCGTCCAGGTTCAGGGCATGGAATCGTCCTTCGACTTCTGCACGGGTGCTGAGGCGGAAAACAGGGTGGTCTGCACGCAGTTTGATGATGTTGCTGTAGTAGGCGTTGACATCTGCAAACTGTTCCAGACGGGTCCAGTCAAAGGCGTTGATGTCATCTCCAGCGTTGTAGGAGTTGCCGTTGCCTTTCTTGGTGCGGGCAAACTCTTCCCCACCGGACATGAAAGGCAGGCCCTGTGCGGTGAAAACCAGTGCTGCCGCCATCTTCTGCATCTGTTTGAGGGAAGCCATGGGTCTGTCTTTGGTGATGCCCATGGACAGGTGGTCCCACAGCACGTAGTTGTCATGACTGGTGGCGTAGTTGGTGCTTTCACCGGGCTCCTGCGTGAAATCATCAATGCTGCCTTTGAGGCCGGTCATGATGGCTGCTGCACGACCAAAATCACCCTGAATGAAACCACGGTCATCAATGTTGAAAACCCCTCCAATGATGCCGTTGCGGAAGTTGTCGTTGAAGACCCCCATCTTCATGCCCTTCTGGTCGCCCTTGCCAAAATAGGTGGGGCCACCTCCAGTCCAGGGCTCACCGTACAGCACGATGTCCGGTTTGAACGCAGTGAGTTCATTGGTGATGGTCTGCACCACATCCTTCTTGAAGGTGCCCAGCAGATCAAAGCGGAAGCCCTGGATGTGGTACTCACTGACCCAGTACTTGAGGGAATCAAGGATGAAGTTTTTCACCATCGGGCGCTCGACGGCCATGACGTTGCCCACCCCGGTGTCGTTCAGGTACGTTCCAGCATCACTGGTGCGGTAGTAATAGTAGGGCACCAACTGGTCAAAAGGAGACTTTTCACCCGTGTGTTTGGTGTGGTTGTACACCACATCCATGATCACGTTGATGCCAGAGTCCTGCAGGCCCTTGACCATGGTTTTGAATTCACGGATGGTGGCAGCGGGGTCACCCGGCTGGGTGGAGTACTGGGCTTCCGGCACGTTGTACAGGTAAGGATCATAGCCCCAGTTGTAAGCCCCCTCCTGCTCATTGCCGAAGTCATATACAGGGAGAAGTTGAACGGTGTTGACCCCGAGTTTTTTGAGGTGGTCCAGACCGGTGCTGTAACTGGTCCCGGGAACCTTGGTTCCACTTTCAACCACCCCAAGGTACTTGCCTCTTTTTGCTGCAGGGACTCCAGAGCTTTCAGACACTGTGAAGTCCCGCACGTGCACCTCGTACACTGAGACATCGGTGCGCTTGCCCACCGTGGGGATCTTGTAGGTCGTCCAGGCTTCAGGGTTGGTGTTGCTCATGTTGACGATGGCAGACTTGCTGTTGTCCATCGGCAGGTTCTCAAAGTAATTGCTCGCAGCTTTGGAGTAGGGGTCCACTGTGGTCTTGGTGACCCCATAGCGGGTGGCCCTCAGTTGATAGTATTTTCCGGCCAGGTCTCCGGCTTCACTGCCACTCCATACCCCTTTGTCCCCTCTGGCGAGTTCCAGAATCTTGTAGGGGGTGGTGTCTGCTGCAGTGTTGAACAGGAGCACCTGCACCCTGGTGGACACCGGTGTCCACACCTTGAAGGTGGTTTGTGCCGGGGTGTACATTGCTCCCAGGTCTCCCCCACTGTAGGTGAAGGCAGGATCACTGAGCACATCTCTGGCATACACAGGCATTGCGCCCTGAATGCCAGGACCACTGATGGTCACGTCTTTGCCGATGTCTGTGGCCTTGAGGGCAGCACTCAGTTTGATCACTGCAGTTTTGCCGTTCAGGGTCAGGCTCTCAATGTTTTGCTTGACCCCGGCCACCATCACTGAGATCTTGTCCCTGGTCAGGTCCTGGGGAGGGTTGCTGTACGCCAGCTTGATCTCATTGAAGCTGTCCAGAAAGGAGAACTGGGCCTTGGCTGACAGGTCGATCTTGGCTGGATCGGTGTAGAAGTCTTTCTGGCCACTGACCACCCAGATTTCACCCAGACCGCTGGCTGGAATGTCGGCATAACGGTCGTCTGAAACGTCCTTTTCAGACCAGTCGTCTTTGCGGACAATGAAACCCCGCTTGCCTGGTTCTTCGCGGGAACCGATGATGGCAATTTTGCCGTACTTGTCGTCTTCAGTGAACAGAACGGCCTGTCCATCTTTGCCTTCGGGCCAGGTCCAGACGTCCCACTTTGTGTAGTCGTTGTCAAAACGGTGGTAGTGCAAAACCAGCACACTCTTGATCTGGGGATCACCGAGTTTGGTCCGGAAGAAGTTCAGGTCTTTGCCTGCCAGATAGGAACTGTAATCCGGAGTGGGCTTGGGGGGCGCGGTGTTGAAATTGCACGCCACAAGACCAAGCATCGCCGTGCCGAGCAGCAGAGGACGTTTCAGAAACATGCGTTTCTCCTTTCAATGGACACACATGGGACGCACCTGGGTCAACAACCCAGATGGAACCGCTACCAATATGTGATCTTTTTCAATCTACTTGGTTGGCGATCAAAAAGCAATAGATTTCTGGAAGCGGTTCCTCATACACCAACACATCGGGACACAGAACACAAATCCATAGGAAGTTCGCACAAATTGTACGTCTGTCACAGGGCTGAATCAGCAGATGCTTCTGTTTTCCCCAGCACCCTGGGCACAAATTTCAGGGCATCTGCCGCCACAAAATGCAAAGGAATACCGCACCAGTGCCGGATCAATTTGTCCTGATTCACCCCATGGAGGTGTCCATAGACCACACCTGCAGGACGGTACTCCTCGATCAGGCGGGTGAATCCATTGGGTTCAAAAGCCGCATTGGTGAGGGGGTAGTGCAGCATCACCAGCACCTGTTTGCCCTCAAGCTTGCGGGCAGCTTCCAGGGTCAGCCTCAGACGCTCCACTTCACGCAGGTAGATTTTTTCATCTTCGGGCTTGAAGCCCTCTGTTCCAGGGGTGACCCAGCCCCGGGTGCCACAGATCACCGTGTCATCAAAACGGATCGCATCGTTTTGCAGGGCATAAATCCCCGCAGGCAATTCTGCCCTCAAGCGGGTGATGGCAGGCCACCAGTAATCGTGATTGCCTCTGGAAATCACCTTGATTCCAGGGAGGTCAGCAATGTCCTGCAGGTCCAGCAAGGCATCCCGAAAATGCATGGCCCAGGAGATGTCTCCGGGGATCAGAACAAGATCATCTGGCTGCACCGTCTCACACCAGCGCTGAAAAAACACATCTGGATGGCCCGCCCACCCCGGACCGAAAATCGTCATCGGCTTGGGGGTCTTGCGGGAGAGGTGCGGGTCAGCGATGGCCAGAATGCGCATGGAATACGTCCTATTCAGCTCGGTCAGAACATCGGAATCACACGGGTGGTGTTCTGACTTTTCAATGTGGTCGGGTCGAAACGACAGCCTTGCCTGTCGGGTCACTGCAAAAGACCCTGGTGGGTGATCAAAAAACCCCCCGGAATTGGGGGGTCTGGTGGTCGGGGCGGCGAGATTCGAACTCACGACCCCTTCGTCCCGAACGAAGTGCGCTACCAGGCTGCGCTACGCCCCGTGACCACGGCAAGGGGTAGTTTACCCGTCCAGATCGGACATGTCAAGCTGAAAAGAGGCTTTCAGCAGCGTAAGCACTTTACCGTACTCGAATCCCCGGCGCACCAGAAAACCCACCGCACGCCGGAAGCCCTTTTCGCCATCCCGCTGCCATTTCTCAAGGTTGCGGTCGATCAGGGCCTGCAGTTCTTCTTCCTCGGTTTCATCGTCCCTGAGGGTTTTTGCACTGGCCTTGACCCCTTTTTCATACAGCTTCTGCTGGATGTACCCTCTGCCCACCCCACGCTTGCGGGCCAGGGTGCGGGCCACCTCCTGATCGTTGAGGTACCCATATCCTTTGAGGAGTTCAATCAACTGGTCTGACTGCTCAGGAGTCGCGCCCCTGCGCTTCAGACGTGTGCGAAGTTCATGCTCGCTGAGTTGCTTCTGGGCCAGCGCACGAAAAGCGTAGGCTTTGAGCTCTTCCAGGGTGATGGATTTTGCTGGGGTTGCATTCACAGGGTTTTTGTCTTCCACCGTCCGCTCCAGAAACGCCACAGATAAATCAGGGCAATGGATGTGATGTAGATCAGCGCTCCGGTCCAGGCCCCCTGCACCCCATACCCATTCTCGGTGAGGAGGTAAGCAGGCAGCACCAGCAGGCTCCATGAACCGAGCACCGTCACCAGCATTCTAAACCGGGTGTCCCCTGCACCGGAGAGGGCTCCTCCCAGGATGATGGCGATGCCATCCACCACCTGATAGAGGGCCATCACCCGCATGATCTTCACACAGAGGTCAATCAGGGCAGGATCACTGGTGAAGAGTTTGACCAGTGGAACAGGAACAGTGATGAAGGCAATGGCCACCAGGGTCATGAAACTCCCCCCGATGATGGTCCCTCGCCATCCCACACGCTGGGCTGTGGTGATGCTGCTCTCCCCAATGAAACGGGACACCAGGCTTCCGGTTGCTGCCGAGAGGGCAAAGGCAGGCATGAAACCGAAACTGGCCATCTGGTTGGCAATCTGGGAGGCCGCAAGCTCCAGCGTTCCCAGCCTGGAAATGATGGTCATGAACACCGAAAATCCTGCCACTTCAGAAAGGTCGGCAAGACCCATTGGGAGGCCAAGCCTGAAGGTGCGAGAGGCGTCCTTCCAATGGGGCCAGAGGGGCCTCATCACCCCGTGCTGTCTGAAGAGCACCACAAAACTGACCACACATTGCACCATCACCGCAATGAAGGCACCCCATGCCGCTCCAGCCACTCCCCAGCCAAACTGGAAGATGAAAACCCAGGCCAGAATGGCGTTCAGGATCACCGTCATCCAGCTGAGGATCAGGGGAATCCGGCTGTTTCCCACCCCCAGAAAATAACCCACGTTCAGGATCACCAGCAGGGCAAAAGGAGTTTCCCACAGTCGGATGCGTGCATAGGTGAGGAGTTCTTTTGCCAGGGCAGGTTCGGGATTGGAGAGGTTGACAATGGCCTGAATCAGGGGCTGACCCAGCAGCATCACCAGCAGGGCCAGAAACAACGAGAGGGTGAAGTAGACCCCATACCACTTGCGCATCTCCTGCGGTTCACCTGCTCCAAAGGCACGGGCCACAAAGGTGGTCACAGAGTTGGTGTAACTGCGAAAAAGCAGGGTGATGGTAAAGGCGTACATCCAGCCAAGTCCCACTGCCCCCACCTCCACCTGTCCCAGCCTTCCCATGAACAGGGTGTCGGTCACGCCGATCATGGAGTAGGCAAGGTTGGAGAGCATGAGCGGCCAGGCCAGCTGGGTGAGTTGAGAGGTGAGTCCAGAGGAGCGGCGGGCAGTGGTCATCGGATCAGCCTACCATTCTGTATACAATCCTGACAGCGCTTTCATGCCTATTGTCTTTAAAACAAAAGGCTCCCCTCCGCACAGAGAGGAGCCTCTTTTGCAGGGCTCAGTGGCCAGGAAGAACCCTGGGCTGGAGCAGAATTTCATTCAGTTCTCTGCCTGTGACAGGCAGCCCTTGCTTCACAATCGAAGGCATCTGGAACGTGTCTGCGGCACTGTGATTGACCACATAGCCCAGGTCCTGCAAAGCCCCGGTGGTCAATGCGCTCAGGGGCATGGGACCACTTTCCACAAAGCCGGTCATGAGTTCATGGTCAAAGACGGATTCCTTCCAGTGTCCACATTTGGTGCCAGCACCAAACTGGTCTTCCACAGGCACCTGACCACTTCCGCCCAGGGTCAGGTATTTTTGCATGGCATTTGCACCATTGAATTTGACACTGGTGGCCACCTGACAGTTGCTCCCTCCGTTGTGCACCAGCAGGTTGTCCCAGCGTTCCAGGGTACCGATCCCCAGCACATGGCCCATCTCATGCAGGATCACGTTCTGGAGGCTTCCCTCTGATTCCATCTGGGCCAGGTCTGCAGCATCGAACTGCATGATTCCAGTGATTGGAATTTCAGAGAATGGGCGGACAAATTCCGGTCCTGCACGGCCCAGCACCCCTCCAACTCCATCAATGTTGACTGCATCTGCGGTGATCTCAAGATCGTCCACATTCAGCACCCGACCATCTCCCAGGTCAAAGTCATAAAAGTCATTCGATCCTTCCAGAATGACCTTTTCCCACCTGCGGGCTGCAGTTTCAAACACCTGTTTCTGGCTGGGGGTCAGCAGGGTGCTCTGGGGAAAAGTCAGCTGGATGTTGAAAGGTTCGGGAAGCCCCAGATCTTCTGCATAAGCCACCATCACCGAAAACCCAAAGGGGTCCTGAGCCGCAGTGGAGGCCATCGGATAACTGACACTGAAGGTCAGGGTTCGGCTTGCCCCATCTGGCAAATCTCCATCGAGCACCCATGCTCTTGAAGTGACTTCACTGGTCAGGCCAGCAGGAGGGGCCACCTCAAAGCCAGTGACATCAAGTGTGCTGGTGAAACGGGTTCCCTCTGCAGCCATCTTTGCAGCATCGTTCTGGAAATCATAGGTGTACAGAGGTCCAGCCACCAGTGAAGCTGCACGGGCACTGGCGTCACTGCCATCAAAGAAGCGCACACTGCGGAAGATGGTGCTCCCAGGGGTGGGTGCTGTGCTGTTGTTGGTGGCGTTGCCATCGGCATCATCGAGGTTCACCCCTATGAAAGACAGGTTGTGGAGGGTGCGACCTGTGTTGTTGGTGACTTTGTAGACCGCAGTCAGGTACCGGGTTCCGGTGCGCCTCACAGTGAAAGAGTTGCTGGACAGACTCTGGAAGGTGATGCCCGAACTGAGTGTGGAGAGCCATTGTTTATCAATTCCTCCACCCACTTTTACAGCAGAAGTGGTGGGGTGGTCAGAATTGGTGTCCTGAAAGTGAATTTCCAGAAGGTGTGAGGGCAATCTGGGGGTCTCTTTGGGGGATGCAGAAGGCACCACAGGGGTAGAGTTGCAGGCCACAACCATCAGGGCCACCAGAGCAAGCAGGTGTTTTTTCACAGATTCTCCACTGCGCATGATCCTGGCCCTTGAAATCATCACAGGCAGGTCCATCATGCAAGTTGTAGGTTTGGGTTTTAAAGCCTGCCGGGCTCAGCAATACGAAAGAAAAGGATTCAGAGCCTGGAGATCTTTTTGATCGACAAGACTTACAATGAACATGATATGCTTTCTGCTCTAACAGATTTCATACACTTCATGACCCATGATCCTCATATTCTTGTTCAGAGATAAGGTTACAGATGAGGACAATTAGAATTAAGCATGGTGTCTTGTAAATCAGCTTCTTTACAGAAAATTCCTCTGATTTTCCATCCTTCTTCGCGAAAAACCTGATATGAAACCCACCATAACCGGTGACCAGAGGGCATGGTTTTCCATCCTTTTTCGTGGGAAACCCTCAGTTGACCTGCCCCTTCAAGTTCATGCGATAAAATCAGCCCATGGAAATTCATGGACGCGTTGGTGGAACCAGCATGGGATACGACATTCAGGCCACATTCTCAAACCCCGAGGTGCGAGGACGGATTGGAGGCAGAAAGCTGGGCTATGACATCCGGCTTGATGCCTTCGACTTTGCCACAGAAGGACGCATTGGAGGCACCCTTGATGGATTCGATGTCCTGATCAAAGCTGGAGAAATTCACCAGGGACGCTTTGGAGGTGATTTTGCTGGAATGGACCTCAAATTCAAAGAAGATGGCCAGAACATCACTGGCCGTCTCGGTGGACCTGTCATTGGTTATGACCTGAACCTCACCTGCCAGGCGGGCCAACTCACAGGCCGCATTGGAGGAAAACACGATGGTAAGGACGTTGCCCTGGAAGGCAATGCTCCAGTGGCTCTGCTGGTGGTCCTGGCCAGTGCTGCCTTTTACCTCCTGCATCAGGCAGAGGCGGGCAGTGCAAGTGCAGCAGGAGCAGGCTGAGCTTGCAAAATTCAGGGTTGTGCGCTACCATTTAAAGGCTTGTGTATTTTTGCAGTGCACAGGTGCACCTGAACAGGTGCGCGTCTGAAAGAAAAACTTCCAGACGCTTCGGTTCCCCGGCAAGCAGAAGTACGGGAACCGCCCTGAGAGCCCTCAGGAGAAAGAGAGACACCCATGCCTTTACGTCACCCCTCCGCTCAGAAGCGTCACCGCCAGAGCCTCAAGCGTCGCCAGAACAACCGCTCCAAAAAGAGTGCCATCAAGACCTTCAGCAAGAAGGCCGTTGAAGCTGCCAACACTGGCGCTGAAAACGCTGCTGAACTGCACCGTTTCGCCGAGAGCCTGATCGACAAGGCCGCCAAAGGCAGCACCCTGCACAAGAAAGCCGCTGCCCGCAAGAAGAGCCGTCTGGCCAAGCGCCTCAACAAAGTCGCTGCTCAGGCTGCCCAGTAAAGTTCTAAAGTTTGAGAAGAGGAGGCCTTGCCTCCTCTTCTTTTTTGATCACTTGAGCAGGTTCTCTTTGAGGGCATCAAGCAATTCCCGGGTCTGCCAGTAAATTCCGTGGGTGTAATGGTATCCTTGCAGCAGTTCAGTCATGCCTCCCTCAGGATGCACCTGAATGTCTGTCACAGGTTTTCCACTGCTGAGCTGGAACATTTTTGAAGCAACAAAGGACAGAGGATCAAGCGGTTCCCAGAGGTTGATCCAGCGTTTGAGTTGCGGTGGCATCACGATGGGTTCACCTGTATAGGCTGGAACCGTGGGCCTCGGGTCCACCAGATGAAAGTAAGGAAACTGGCTTCCAAAAGTGGTCAGGGATTTTGCATGGAGGGGCAGTTTTCCTCTGATGATGGTGTCCACTGCAATGACTCCTCCCAGGGAATGGGCCACCACATGCACCGATTTGCGGGATGTGCCATACCCCATTTTCCTGACATCAAAGGCCTTGAGCACCTCCCAGACCCGCCCCTGAATGGCTGCCTGGTTTCTCTGGTACACCATGATGTCTCCAAGTGAGGTGGTGATCATGTGGCGGTTGGAGACCCTGGCCGTCTGGTACTGCTGGGCCAGATAACTTCTTACTGCATCTCCAGCAACCTGATTGAGGGCGGCTTCCAGTTGTGCCTTGATGGGCGCAGCCACAATTGCAGGGAGCCTGTTGATCAGGTTCAGCAGGTCGGTAACCTTTGCATTTTGCGGGTTGACCCTGGGCACAGAAAAGGAGGGAGCAGGTTCCAGATCCGGCATGCAGGCATCAAGGTTCTCGGTGTGGGCAGCAAGGTCGCCCCAGTACACCGGGATAAACTGGAAAGTTGAGTTTCCTGTGACCGTTTCAAAACGCTCTTCAAGTTCCTGCACTTCCTGGCTCCAGGCATGCTGGTCCCGGTTGCCAATTCCATGAATCACCAAAACGGGTTCCATGTTTTCCTTTCAAAAAAACCTGCCTCGGGTGGGCAGGTGATGTGGGTTGTGTCTTTACTGTGCAGCTTCAGTGAGGTGCTCGGCCTCGGAACGGTCTTCCCATCCGCCCATGATGTGGATGTGTGTGTGGAAAACCACCTGTCCCCCTCCAGCCCCGACGTTGACCACCAGACGGTAGTCGGTCAGGTGCTCTTTTGCCACCCTGTTGGCGGTCATGAACAGTTCTCCCATGTGCTGGGCATCAGCGATTTCATCCAGGCGGCTGGAGAACTGCTTGGGGATCAGCAGCAGGTGAACGGGGGCCTTGGGGGCAATGTCCCGGATGGCAATGAATTTGTCGTCTTCATAGACGATCTGGGAGGGAATTTCTCGGTCAATGATTCTCTGGAAGATGCTTTTCTCCATGGGTGTCCTCCAACAAAAGGTGGGCTGCGCTTACCGGGTCCATTTTGCCCGTTCTGGTCTGTTCCCGCAAGGAGGCCCAGCGCTCTGGGTTCACCTGTTCCAGAAACTGCTGCCAGACCAGGGCTTTCAGGTGGTCCTCGAACCAGGCTTCCTGCTGGACCTGTCTTCTGTGCAGGATCTGGGCCTGATGCTGGGCCTGCCAGGATTTCAGGTGGCTCCACACCTTTTCCATGTGGGTGCCCTGCAGAGCACTGATCTGCAAGACCTTTGCCAGAGATTGCTGAAGCCTGAGGGCACTTTCAAGCTGCACCTGGGTGAGGTTGGCCTCTTCAGGCAGCAGGTCCGCTTTGTTGATGAGGATGAGGTCCACCACTTCCATGATGCCGCGCTTGACCGCCTGAAGGTCGTCTCCAGCGTTAGGGAGGGTCAGCAGCACAAAAACATCGGTGAGTCTGGAAACCACGGTTTCAGACTGGCCCACCCCAACAGTCTCAATCAGGATCACGTCGAAGCCTGCAGCCTCACAGGCCAGCATCACTTCGCGGGTGTGCAGGGCCACTCCACCCAGCACTCCAGCACTTGGGCTGGGGCGGATGAAAGCTTCTGGCCTGCTGGAAAGGCGTTCCATGCGGGTCTTGTCTGCCAGAATGGACCCACCAGAAACCGCCGAACTGGGGTCCACGGCCAGCACAGCCACTTTGAGACCCTGCCCAATCAGGTGCAAGCCAAAAGTTTCAATGAAGGTGCTCTTCCCCACTCCGGGTGTTCCACTGATCCCAATGCGGAAAGCATTCCCGGTGTGAGGAAGGATGTGTTCCAGGAGCACACGGGCCTCTTGCTGGTGAGTTTTCTTCTGGCTTTCCAGCAGGGTGATGGTGCGGGCCAGTGCCCTGCGGTTTCCCTGCAGGAGACCAGAGAGCAGGTCAGGACTGGACATCTGAGAGCAGGTTCAGCAGGTCCTGTGCGGCGTCCATCACCACAGTTCCTGGCGTGAAGATGGCCGCCACTCCAGCCTCGTACAGGAAGTGATGGTCCTGAGGAGGAATCACCCCGCCTGCCACCACCTGAATGTCCGGGGCACCCTGCTTGCGGAGTTCTTCGATCAGGGCAGGAACCAGGGTCCGGTGGCCTGCAGCCTGGGTGGACACCCCGACCACATGCACGTCGTTCTCGATGGCCTGACGTGCAGCCTCTTCAGGGGTCTGGAACAGGGAACCAAGGTCCACATCGAAGCCCACATCGGCCAGTCCGGTGGCGATCACCTTGGCTCCACGGTCATGTCCGTCCTGCCCGAGTTTGACCACCAGAATGCGGGGGCGGCGTCCGGTTCTTTCCTTGAAGGCCTCTGTCTGTTTTCTCAGGTCTGCAATGCGGCTCTGGTCGCCAAAATGGCTGGCGTACACTCCGGTCATGCCTTTCACCTCTGCGCGGTAGCGGCCAAAAGCGTGTTCCAATGCCGTGCTCACCTCACCAACGGTGGCCCTCACTCGCATGGCTTCCACAGCGAGAGCAAGCAGATTGCCTTCTCCTGAAAGGCCTGCCTGCTCCAGGGCTTTCAGGGCTGCATCGACCTTCTCATTATCGCGGGTGGCACGGATCTGTTTCAGGCGGGCAATCTGCTGTTCACGCACCTTCACGTTGTCGATCTGCAACACATCCACAGGGGTTTCACTGTCCAGGCGGTATTTGTTGACACCCACAATCACGTCCTGCCCACTGTCGATGCGGGCCTGTTTGCGAGCTGCACTTTCCTCGATGCGCAGTTTGGGGATGCCTTTTTCCAGGGCGCGGGTCATGCCCCCAAGAGACTCCACCTCCGCAATGATCCTGCGGGCTTCCTCTGCCAGATCATGGGTGAGCTTCTCCATGAAGTAACTGCCCCCGAACGGGTCCACCGTGTGGGTGATGTCGGTTTCCTCCTGGATGATGAGCTGGGTGTTGCGGGCAATGCGGGCACTGAACTCGGTGGGAAGGCCCAGGGCCTCATCAAAGGCATTGGTGTGCAGGGACTGGGTGCCTCCCATCACGGCGGCCATCGCCTCGATGGTGGTGCGGATGACGTTGTTGTAGGGGTCCAGCGCAGTGAGGCTCCAGCCAGAAGTCTGGCAGTGGGTCCTGAGGGCCATGCTCTGGGGGTTTTTTGGCTGGAAAGGCTCAATGAGCTCCGACCACAAGAGCCTTGCTGCACGGAGTTTGGCCACCTCCATGAAAAAGTTCATGCCGATCCCGAAAAAGAAACTCAGGCGTGGAGCGAAAGCGTCGATGTCCAGACCCTTCTGGAGGGCTGCTCGCACATATTCCAGACCGTCTGCCAGGGTGTAGGCCAGCTCCAGAGCAGCATTGGCTCCAGCTTCCTGCATGTGGTAACCAGAAATGGAGATGCTGTTGAATTTCGGCATGTGGTTTGCCGTGTATTCAATGATGTCAGAAACAATGCGCATGCTGAATTCTGGAGGGTAGATGTAGGTGTTTCGCACCATGAACTCTTTGAGGATGTCGTTCTGGATGGTCCCGGAGAGTTTGTCCTGTGAGACCCCCTGCTCCTCCCCTGCCACAATAAATGCAGCCAGCACGGGCAGCACGGCCCCATTCATGGTCATGGACACGCTCATCTGGTCGAGGGGAATCCCGTCAAAAAGGATCTTCATGTCCTCAACAGAGTCGATGGCCACTCCTGCTTTCCCCACATCCCCTGTGACCCTGGGGTGGTCCGAGTCGTAGCCGCGGTGGGTGGCAAGATCGAAAGCCACAGAGAGGCCCTTCTGGCCCATGCGAAGGTTCTCACGGTAGAAGCGGTTGGAATCCTCGGCGGTGGAGAAACCTGCATACTGTCGGATGGTCCAGGGCCTGTGGGTGTACATGGTGGCCCGCACACCTCTGGTGAAAGGGGGAAGCCCTGGAAGGGTCCCCAGATGTCGGGTTTCTTCCAGATCGTTTTCGGTGTACAGCGGTTTGAACTTCACACCCTCTGGAGTGTCCCGATGGAGGGTTTCAGGGTCGTTGCCACGCAGTTCCTTGCGGGCCAGGTCCTGCCACTGCTGCATCTTCAATTTGTCCATACGTCTAGACAGACTATAACCCATTTCCGGGCCCTTGCCGAGGAAAAACATCCCCGAAGGCGTCACTTTCAGACAGACACCTCGTATTGAACGCGGGTGATCCACTCATCTGCATTGGAGGTGTCCTGTGGCCCTTTCAGGTACACTTCGCGGATGCCACCCATGAAGGTCATGTCGTTTTTCTGCACGTACTCCAGCATCGCCTGATGCACCAGATGCAAGGGCTCATAAGGTCCGAGGTGGGTCAGTGTCAGGTAGGTCCCTGCAGGAAGCTCCCGGAGCAGAAAAGGGCTCTTCACCTCTGCATTGCCTTCCACAGCGTAAGCCAGTTCGATTTCAAACGGATCATCTTTGGGGCACACTGCAGCCACCATCTCTGGTTTGAACAGGTCCTTCTGGTCGTTGATGAACACACTGCGGAGCTCCATGTAAGGCGACACAGGCTTCAGGCCTTGCTCTTCTGCGTACCTGAGGAGCATTCTTGAGGTTCTCTCTCGGGTGGGCTCAATCCCCGAAAGCCCGGTCATCAGACCCAGACTCAGGATCTTGCTGGGACCTTCCGTTTCCAGGGTCGGGCGGATGTCCCGGTGGTGCATGGACACCCGGTCCAGGTGCTGCAGGGTGCGCTTCAATTCCTCAATCTGCTGTCTCAGGCGGCATTTGTGCTGTTCAATCACCTGTTCAACGGTCTCATCGGTCCCCGAGAGAATCTCCCGGATGTTCTCCAGAGGCACATCCAGTGAGCGCAGCAACCGGATCTTCTCGGCTTCTTTGAGCTGGTCGGCAGTGTAGAACCTGTACCCGGAAGAGGGGTCCACGAACTGCGGGAGCAGCAACTGGATCTCATCGTAAAAACGCAAAGACCGGATCGAAATGCGGCTCAGTCTGGAAAAATTGCCGATGGACAGAAAACTCGCTTCACCCATGCACATCAACTCCAGCCTCAGCATATAAGTCTCACACCGTGTGAGGGTCAAATGTCATTTGTGGGGCCGTTTGACTCTGACACCGTGGCAGACCCTAGCCTTGAGTCAGAAGGAGATGCCCATGTTCGATGCCCAGCAATACCTCGCCATGAAAGCCGTTCAGGAAAAGATTCAAAAGGAAGTTCAGTTCCAGCAGGAGGAGGCCACCACCCAGAAAAACCTCACCAGGCTGTCCTTTCCCAGATGGTTCGGCGGAACACCCTCCCCTGCATCCAGAAGGCCTCTGCGCAGGGCATGAAAACCTGGCCGAACCATCAAAGGGCCCCCGGGCATGACGCTCGGGGGCAGGTTTTTCTCTATAGGTAAGAGGGTTTACTGGTAAATCTGGGTGATGGTATAGGTGTAGGTGCGCTTCTCTCCAGCGTTCAGCTTGGGTTCCACCAGCACACCTTCGGTGGTGGCTTTCACGTTGCCTTTGATCTCGAACTTGCCGCTCAGCATGTCTTTGAACTGGGCCTGCACCGCGCGTTTCTTGTTGTTCTTCAGGGTCAGGGTGACGTTGTAAACCGCACGGTTTTCGTTCTGGCTGACAGTCTTCACTTCACGTTTGTAACTGACATCTGCGTCCTGACCGAGGTTTAGCTGGGTTTCCTTGTTGGCCGTCAGGTTGGGGACCTGGGCCTGACCCACGATGCGACCATCTTCACGCACGGTGACGGTGCCATTGGGCAGGAATTCACTGCTGGTGAACTTGTACAGGCGGCTCAGGTTGCCTTCGGTGTTCTGGGGGTAGAAGTAACTGGTGGCAGACAGGAAGGGGGTCACCTTGGTCTGGGGCTTCACGAAGGGCAGGGTGTAGGTTCCACTGGCTTCCAGGGTGAAGCCCTGGGTCAGGTCATAACGGTACAGGCCGCCTGCTTCGCCCTGGGCCACAATGGCGTCTGCTTCAGCCTTCATCATCATGCCCTGAGGGGCTGCAGCAGGCATGGGACGGGGGTAGTCATTCATGGAGAGGTTGACATCACCACCGAACAGTTCGGTGTGGTCCACGGTCAGCTTGCGACCGGTGTTGTTGCGAATGTCTGCCCAGGCATTGAAGGTGTGCCCGTTATCGGTGATGTTGAGGTTGTAACGGGGGGTCCAGGTGATGCCCTGCGTCAGGTAACTGAGGGTGGCGTTTCCACCTTTTGCAATCAGGAAATCCACCTGAAAGCTGGGCTGCTGGGGGGCACTCAGGTATTCGATGTTGCGGGGATCGGCATAGAAGTAGCGCCCGGTTTTCAGGTCTTTCAGCAGGAAGTCATCGGCGCGGACCACTTCGGCTTCAATGAGTTCATTGCCCTTTTGCACCAGCACCTTCTGGCCCTGCAGGGTGGTCATCACCTGCTGGCTGGTCTGGCTCAGCACGTCTACACCTTCCAGCGTTAAGCTGCCAGGGAGGATCTGTGAGAAGTGGTCAATGGGCAGGTTCAGGGTGTATTTCTCTCCGACCTGAACGTTTTCGCGGATTTCACTGAATCCGGGGTAGATGCGTAAATCAGCGGCGTGTGCGGTGGCCATCAGGCCGAGGGCAATCAGTGCGAATCTTTTCATGAGCTCAGCTTAGCGGCCTTTCGTGAAGTTGGATACACAATCTGCTTCAGGTTGAATTAAGGTGGGGATTCACCTGATGCTCATATGGTTACAGCTTCGTTATCAGGGGCGGTCCGTCTGGAGCGTGAATTGCAGGGTTTTTTCTTCTCCTGCTTGAGACCCAAATGTCAGGGTTTGAGATCCCTTCCCTGACCTGCAAAAACCTGCCAGGTGTGTTCTGGCAGGTTCATGGTTTCTTGATCTTTTGCAGGATGGCTCAAACTGCAACCGTAGATCAGTATCTATGTTCTTTTGTGAAAGTAAATTGCAGGGTTTTTTCCTCCAGAGGGGCAAGGGTGTTCACAAACTGAATCTGGTCCTTCAGCGCTTTCAGGGCAGAGGAATGTTTTTCAATGTTGATTTTCCGTCCAGCCTCAAACAGGTCTTCCAGATAATTCAACTGCACCACCCGATCTGAGTGATTCTTGAAGGTGAGGGTGACCTCATAGCGGTCCAGATAACCCCCATTGGAATTCGCTTCCTTGATGGTCTCTTTGCCCAGATAGGTCACCCTGCGCTGGTGGGTTACTTCGGTGGCCTCTCCCATGTTGACCACCACGGGGCTGCCTTTGGCTGCACTGGGCACCGACGATTCTCCCACAAAGAACTGCCCGTCCCGGATCTGGAAGATGCCGCCGAACAGAAACTCTGGTGCATCAAAATGGTACTGGCGCTGAAAGTATCCCTGCTGGGACTCGGTGCGGAACCCCTGCCTGAGCACCATCACCTGTTCCACCCGATTGATGGGAATGGTCTGCACAGGGAGGGCATATTTGCCTCTGGGGAGATCAAACTGGACATTCACATCGTACTGGTAGATGCCACCTGAGACCTGCTGGGCATTTTGCACCTGTGTGGTCGGGCGGGTCGCCCTGTACTCCACGTCGTAATCTGCAGCTGCTTTAAAGGCATCCGCTTCTTCAAGAGCGTGGTTCTGTCCAGAATTGCCACAAAGGGAACCACTGACAAAGGTGGTCTTG